>CAIMWE010000101.1 GCA_903845115.1 uncultured Acidobacteriota bacterium
AGCTTGAAAGTGCAGGTAACCGTGAGATACACGGGTACCGGGACGCCCTTTAACGTGGCGGGCTCGTACTGCCAGCCCTTTACGGCCAGCATAGCTGCCTGGTCCAAGAGCGGATTTACGGGGCGCAATACGCGCACGGAATCGACCGACCCACTCTTCGTAATAACTGCTTCGAGAACGACAATTCCCTGGATGCGGGCCTTACGAGCGGCCTCTGGGTATTGTGGCTGCACGCGGGAGATCTCTCGGGGTTCGATCACCTCACCCCCGACCCTCATCGGTTGCAGACCGGATTCTTCACTCCCGTGAGCAGCGCGTTCAGCAGCAGTCATGCCCGATCCTTCTGTGCCTCCTTTGCGGATATCGTTCAAGAGTGCGTCAATACCTTCTTCAATGCCGCGCGAATAGTCTCCTTTGAGAAATGAAGGCTTTACGATTTCGGCCATAATTCTGGCAGATTCGGCATTCCCGACAGCTCGCTCAAGTCCATAGCCAAGGGCTAATCTCATGTTTCTGCTTTCCGGGAAAACAAAGAGGATCGCGCCATTATCCCGACCTCTCTGGCCGACACCCCAGCGCTTGATGGCCAGACGACCGAGTTCTTGAAGAGTGATCCGCTCCGGGGCCTTGGAGCCGATCCAGACAAGTACCTGTGCCGAGTTCTCTCTCTCGAAAGCTGCCAGCTTCTCGTTTAGCGCGTCAACTTTGCCAGGAGGGAGTAGGTGGATAGAGTCCGTTACGTAGCGTGTCGGCTTCGGGGGAATCTCATCAACAGCGTTCTGTCCTAGAGGAGATTTTCCCACTTTCCCGTCATCAGGGACCGCTGCCCCGGAGGTGACCGTTGCACTCGGCTCCTTCTCGAAGGCTGTCGTGGGCAGAGGCGATTCAGGGCCGGGGATTTGATTAGCAGAGACGTTTCGGTCCACTTGTGGCCGCTGCGGGGCCTCTGCGGGTGGTGGAGTGAGAGACGGCTCAGGAACATCCTCTCGCAATAGGTGTCTCAGGTAGATTCCACCGAGGGTAGCCAGCGCCAAGAGCAAGAAGGCGATACCAGGCATCCAACCGGAAAGTCTTCGTGGCGTGGGGGAGGGGGACCCTGGACTAGTTTCTGCGTCCAGATGATCATTCCGGGCAGGTCCTATGGGCGCTGGGGAAGCCGAGAGCAGCTGACTCTTCTTAGTCTGAAACTCCTCGTCAGTGAGAATGCCCTTTTCTTTCAGCGCGGCAATTCGCTCTATCTGTGAGATGGCATCCGATAGGAGTACAGGAGTGGCCTGAGGTTGGAGAGGAGACTCCTGTGTGTTGGGAGTCGGTATCGGGGGCCTAATGGGGGAGCTTCTTGAGCGGTGGCTGATCTGAAGTACAGCAATGACCAGAACAAATGCCAGGAGTCCTATGACCGCTGGGTAATTTACTTTATAGGCAAGAAAGTCTAATCGGACCTCTTGGCCACCCCTGAGTGTGAACCTCCAGATCGCTTCGTTCCCTCGGACCTCATGCGCGTTCGTTTCATAAATCGGGCCGGCGAATCTGATCTTGTACGTGATGGGAATACGGAAGTCCCTGAAGAATTCATTGTCCTTTAAGTCGCTGAAGATCTCATCGACCTTCGCTGGGTCGAGCACGTAGGTTGCCTTGAAGGACATGACACGAACGAAGAAGAAGTTAAGGAAGCTCGGAGTGAATACCGCTGTGCCTTGAACGAATTTCTCGGGATATGGAAGGAGAAACTGACCGTTAACGGGTCTTCGGGTACCCCTTACAGCGACCTTGTCGCCAACGCCTTCGACAGAAACGCTGTAGCCGTTTGACTCTAGAGTCTTGGCGATCTCGGGCGCCTTAATCGCCATTATTCTGTCAAGCAGAATGGTTGTTCCGACGGTCTGGGTGCCATCGGTTGCTATCGAAATGTCGAATTCGATCTCGATACACCCGCTCAGGAACGGAACCGTGAGGATAAGGAGGAGGAAAAGGAGCAGACGCCTAGTGGATCGTGGCCGAGCAGACAAGAGCGAGGCTGTATGAGAGGGAAGGGAAGTTCTTGACCGTGAGTCCGAAGGCTCTCCGCTCATGCTTTCTCTTGCTTTCCCCGGTCTTCAGGAAGGTGAGGGGCTGGCCGGGCCGGTAGGCGCACCGGATGGCGCAGACTCCTGACGATCCCTTCGAGACGAAGACTGCCTGGGCCTCAGGCTACTTTCTCGACATGAGGCGCCAGACTCCCACGGGTCCATCCGATAGCTGATGCTACCCGGTCTTCTCGATCCGTCCATCAGTGACCTCCCTGTGAATCCGTTGGCGCTCAGTGCCCCGAGGATGAAGAGCCGGGGTCATCTTACGCCGCCCGGCCTTACTACTTTGAAGAGGCTGGGAAGGCTCGTGTGAGCTTCGCTTCCAGAAGTGAGGAGGCCACCGGGGGGGACGACGCCCATGCCTATCGTGCCTCTTTCCCCCCTTTACGGTGGTACGTGGGTGGAAATGGAGGCCCGAGGCGTTCGAAGTCTTTCGTTGTCAGTGGGGCTTAAACCCTTTTGCTGCAAGGTATTGAGTGGTGCGCCCAGCAGGAATCGAACCCGCAACCTTTTGATCCGTAGTCAAACGCTCTGATCCAGTTGAGCTATGGGCGCACTCGGCGGGGGCGGGAATGTATCCGACCCCGGCCGGAATATCAAGAGGCTCACGATCGGCGCGCGATCGGCCCGGCCGGCCTGAACCCGCGGGGGCCGGGGGCGTATCAGAATGGGCCCCCCACGAGATCAGGTAAAAGGAGCGCCATGTCCACGCCCGCCATCTCCCTCGCCGGCGTCACGAAGCGGTTCGGCAAGTTCACGGCCGTCGATCGTCTCGACCTGGAGGTCCCGGCCGGCGTCACGTTTGGGATCATCGGGCCGAACGGCGCCGGGAAGACGACCACGATCCGGATGGTCATGAACATCATGAAGCCGGACGAGGGCGAGATCCGCGTCCTGGGCGAGAAGATGAACGACCGCCTCCAGGAGCGGATCGGCTACCTCCCCGAGGAGCGGGGGCTCTACCGGAAGATGAAGGTCATCGACCAGCTCCTCTTCTTCGCCGAGATCAAGGGGGTGGACAGGCCGACCGCCCTGAAGCGCCTCGGCCCGTGGCTCGAGTCGATGGACCTCTCCCCCTGGCTCCAGAAGAAGACCGAGGAGCTGTCGAAGGGGATGCAGCAGAAGGTCCAGTTCCTGGGGACGATCGTCCACGACCCGGAGGTCCTGATCCTGGACGAGCCGTTCTCCGGCCTCGACCCCATGAACGTCATCCTCCTCAAGGACTTTCTCGCCGAGTTCAAGCGGCAGGGGAAGACGGTCGTCTTCTCCACCCACGTCCTGGAGCAGGCGGAGAAGATGTGCGACCGCATCGCCCTGATCTACCGGTCGAAGAAGCTGCTGGACGGCCCCCTCCGCGAGATCAAGCGCGCCTGGCGGGACCGGGTCCCGCTGCCTCTCCCGGTGGAGCCGGAGCCGGAGCTGGAGGCGATCTTCGTGAAGGTGGTCGAGGAGTCGGGCCTCTCCGCCCCCAGCGCCGAAGAGCTGAAGTGAAGGGGACGACGATGAACAAGAAGCTCCTCGCCGTCATCCGGCGCGAGTACCTCCAGCAGGTCCGGACGAAGGGGTTCTGGATCGCCACGGCCCTCATCCCGACGATCGGCCTGGGGATCATCTTCATCCAGGTCCTGCTGGCGAGGTCGATGGTGGCCAAGGGGCGGATCGGCGTCGTGGACATGACCGCCCGCCTCTACGAGCCGCTGGTCGCCGAGTACCAGAAGGAAGGGGACCGGGACCCGGACGAAGAGAAGGAGAAGACGGTCGCGCCGGAGAGTGCGAAGAAGCCGACCCTCCCGACGAAGATGGAGTTCTTCAAGGTGGACGCGACCCCGGAGACGCTCGCCGAGGTCCGGAAGAAGCTAAATCTGGACGTCCAGAAGGAGAGGATCAAGGCCTACCTGGTGCTGGAGGCGAAGACCCTCGAGAACGGGGTGGCGGAGTGGCGGGCCGAGTCGGTGAAGGCCGACATGGTGATGCGGGAGAAGGTGGCCGGGCTGCTCTCGAGGGCGGCCACGAAGGAGCGCCTGAAGGACCGGGGGGTGGACCCGGAGATCTACGAGAAAGCCCGCCTCCGGATCACCGTCGACCCGCACGAGGCGAAGGAGATCGAGACCGAGACCTCGAAGGACGCGGGGTTCAACCTGGCGGTCTCCGGCGTCTTCTTCTTCCTGATCTACATCTCCATCTTCATCTACGGCGCCTACATCATGCGGGGCGTGATGGAGGAGAAGAACAACCGGATCGTGGAGGTGCTGGTCTCGTCGGTCCGCCCGATCGACCTGATGCTCGGGAAGATCATCGGGATCGGGTTCGTGGGCTTGACGCAGTACGCCATCTGGGGCGCGCTGGCGGTGCTCGCCTCGCTTCCGGGGGTCGTGGCGATGCTCGGGATGGCCGAAGGGATGCCGCCGATCCCCGCCCTGACGATCGTGGCCTTCATCGTCTTCTTCCTCCTCGGCTACTTCCTCTACGCGGCGATCTACGCGGCCCTCGCAGCTCCCTTCAACAACGAGCAGGAAGCCCAGCAGCTCCTGATGATCCCCACGATGCTGCTGGTCCTCGCCTCCACGACCTGGTTCTTCGCCTTCAACCAGCCGAACGGGCCGATGGCGGTGGTCCTGTCGTTCTTCCCGCTGACGTCGCCCCTCCTGATGTTCATGCGGATCTCGGTCCAGCCGCCGCCGGCCTGGCAGATCGCCCTGTCGGTGGCGATGCTGGCCGCGTCGGTCTGGGGGATGGCCTGGCTGGCGGGCCGGATCTACAGGGTCGGAATCCTGATGTACGGGAAGAAACCGACCATTCCGGAGATCTTCCGCTGGGTCCGGCAGGCCGACTGAGCCAACGGAGAAGAGTTCGCCTATAATCCGCTCCCCTTGCCGGATTCGGTCCGGCAAGGCCCTCGTTCTTTGGAGTTTCCGTGCGGCGCGGTGAGGTGCTGGAGTGGTTGATCAGGCCGGTCTCGAAAACCGGTGTACCCGAGAGGGTACCGTGGGTTCAAATCCCACCCTCACCGCCATCGGAAACCATTTCTGGAAAGCCCTCCCGGGCCCCCGGATGAGTTCGGGTCCCGCGCGACGTCCTCCCTCGAACCGTGTCAGATCCGGAAGGAAGCAGCACTCAGAGGACCTGGCCGAGCGCCGCGGATCGCCCGGACTCATCGGGGGGCCTGGCCTTTTCTAAAGCCGATGACAACACCGACTCCCTTCGTCCCGTTTGCCCGGAAGTGGCGCCCGCGCTCCTTCGCCGACGTCGTCGGGCAGGAGGAGATTGTCCGCGCCCTGACGAACGCCGTCTCCCAGGAGCGGCTCGCCCACGCGTACCTCTTCTCGGGCCCGCGCGGCGTCGGGAAGACCACCTCGGCCCGGCTCCTGGCCGCCGCGATCAACTGCCACTCCTCGGAGCATCCGACGCCGACCCCGTGCGGCAGCTGCGCTTCGTGCCTGGAGGTGCTGGAGGGGCGCTCGATCGACACGCTCGAGATCGACGGCGCCACGCACGGCAAGGTGGACCAGGCGCGCGAGCTGATCGAGATCGTCAGCTTCGCCCCGGCCCGCGACCGCCGGAAGGTCTTCATCATCGACGAGGTCCACGCGATCTCCTCGGCGGCCTTCCAGGCGCTCCTCAAGACGCTGGAGGAGCCGCCGTCCCACGCGGTCTTCATCCTCGCGACGACGGAGCGCCACAAGATCCCGGCGACGATCCTCTCGCGCTGCCAGCGCTTCGACTTCCGCCGCCTCACCGACACGGAGGTGGCGGACCGGCTGGCGGACGTGGCGCGGCGGGAGGGCCTCGCGGTGGGGGACGACACGGCCCCTCCGGGGTCGACCCGGATCGAGCGGGCGGCCCTCCTGGCGCTCGGGTCGGCGGCGACGGGGAGCCTGCGCGACGGGCTCTCGCTCCTCGACCAGGTGGCGTCGCGTTCGGGAACCGTGGTGACGGCCGCCGACGTGGCGGCGCTCCTCGGGGCCCCGGACCGGACCGTCCTGGCGGCCCTCCTGGCGTCGATCCTCTCCGGCGACCGCGCCGCGGTCCTGGCCGGCGCCGAGAAGCTGGAAGCGGCCGGGAGCGACCCGCGGGCGACGGTGAGGGACCTGACGGCCCTCGTCCGCGGGACGGTACGGCTCTCGGCCGACCCGTCGTCGCCCCCGCCGGCGGGCCTCTCGGAGGAGGGGATCGCGAGGGTGGTCGAGTTCTCCCGGGTGACCCCCTACCGGACCCTCCTCCGCCTGATGACGATCCTGACGGAGTCGGACGGCATGCTGCGCCGCTCGGACGTCCCGGCCCTCGCGCTGGAGGTCCTCCTGCTCCGGCTGGCGGAGCTCCCCAGCCTCGTCCCGATCGAGGACCTCATCTCGGGCCGCGTGGCGATGCCGGCGGCCGCCCAGGCGGTCGCGGCGGGCAGCGGCGGGGCACCGGCGGCCCGGCCCGGGCCGGCCGCTCCGGCTCCCGGCCCCCCTTCCCACGGCCTGGCCCCGCCTCACGCTCCGAAGCGGGCGACGGCGAAGGAGAGCGAGGAGAGTCCCCGGTTCGTCGGGCTGACGCCGCTGTCGATCGAGCCCGACCCGCTCTCCTCCCCCGACCCCGCGGCCGCCTTCCGGGGACAGGTCGAGAAGCGGAACAGCGGCCTGGCCGCGGTTCTCGAGGAGTCGACGATCCGGCTGGAGGGGAAAACGATCCGGATCGTCCTCGACCCGCCCAACGCCATCCTGGAGCGGAGGCTCGCCGAGCCTCAGGTGAGGAAGACTCTGGAGGAAGCGGCCGCGGCCGTGGCGGGGCGGGGCATCTCGGTCGTGGTGGAGGGGGCCGTCCCGTCCGGAGGGGACCTCACCGCCGCAGCGGCCGCCGCCGACCCGAAGGTCCTCGAGAAGGAGAGCCTCAGGAAACGGGCGGCGAACGACGAGCGGGTCCAGAAGGTGCTGGACCTCCTCGGCGGCCAGATCGTCGACGTTCGCAAGGACGAAGGGGAGCGGTGAGGCTGGCGAGCCCGTGGCTCCCGGCCTTCGGGAGGCTCCTGGCGTCTCTCGAGCGGCTCCCGGGCGTCGGGCCGAAAAGCGCCCGCCGTCTCGCGCACCATCTCCTCGCGGTGCCGCCTCCCCAGGCCGAGGAGCTGCTGGAGGCGATCCGTTCCTGCCGCGAGCGGACGATCTCCTGCTCCGTCTGCCACGCGCTGACGGAGGCCGATCCCTGCCCGATCTGCACGGACCCGGCGCGGGACGAGAGGCTCCTGGCGGTCGTGGAGGCCCCCTCCGACGTCGACGTCCTGGAGCGGACGAGGGAGTTCCGGGGGCGGTACCACGTCCTCGGAGGCGCGCTGTCGCCGCTGAGGGGAGTGGGCCCCGACGAGCTCCACGTGGCCGACCTGGTGCAGCGGGCGCCAGGCGTGGAGGAGGTGATCCTGGCGACGAACCCGAACGTGGAGGGAGAGGCGACGGCCCTCTACCTCGCGCGGCGGCTGAAGCCCCTGGGGATCCGGGTGACCCGCCTCGGGTTCGGGCTCCCGGTGGGGGCCTCGATCGAGTTCGCCGACGAGGTGACGATGTCCCGCTCCCTCGCGGGGCGGCGAGAGGTCTGACCGCGGCGTGCCCGCCGGCCCGGAGAGGTGGGATTCCGGTTACACTAGGAAGGTTCGAGCGACGCGATGGCCGATTTCCTGCTGTTCGACGAAGAATTCCACCTGATCAAGGACGTGATCTCGCGTCTGAAGACGGACGCGCAGGCCAAGGTGGTCTTCGTCGTCGACAAGAACGGCCAGCAGATCGCGGCCCAGGGGGACCTGGAATCGCTCGACACGACCTCCCTCGCCTCGCTGACGGCCGGGAACGTCGCCGCGACGGATGGGCTCGCCAAGCTGATCGGAGAGAAGGAGTTCCCGGTCCTGTTCCACGAGGGGGAGCGGGACAACGTCTACATCGCCATCGTGGGCCAGCGCGTGATCCTGGTGGTGATCTTCGACGAGCACTCGTCGCTGGGGCTGGTGAGGCTTCGGGTGAGGAAGGCCACCCAGGACCTGGAGAAGATCTTCGAGACGATCCAGAGGAAGATCGAGTCCGAGAAAGACCGAAAAGACCTCGACTCTCCGTTCGCGGAGATCACCGACGAGGACATCGACAGTTTGTTCCGGGAATGAGATGAGGATCCAGGACCACGACGATGAACGCGGCTCTCGACGCCCTGAGAGAATTCTCCCCTCCGGCGTGGGGAATTGTCTGAGGGTGCCCACGCGATGACGTTCATCAACTACGCGGCCCGCGAAATCAACTGCAAGATCGTCTACTACGGTCCGGGGCTCTGCGGGAAGACCACGAACCTGCAGTACATCTACGACCGGACGAACCCGTCGGCGAAGGGGAAGCTCATCTCCCTGGCGACCGAGACCGACCGGACGCTCTTCTTCGACTTCCTCCCGCTCGACCTCGGGACGGTCCGGGGCTTCAAGACCCGGTTCCACCTCTACACGGTGCCGGGGCAGGTCTTCTACGACGCGAGCCGGAAGCTGATCCTGAAGGGGGTCGACGGCGTCGTGTTCGTGGCGGACTCCCAGGAAGCGCGGATCGACGCGAACATCGAAGCGCTCGGGAACCTGGAAAAGAACCTCAAGGATCACGGCTTCGCCCTGGCGACGATCCCCTACGTCCTCCAGCTGAACAAGCGGGACCTCCCGACGGCCGTGGCCGTCGACGAGCTGTTCCGGCAGCTGAACTTCAAGGGGGAGCCGACGTACGAGGCCTGTGCACCTCAGGGGACAGGAGTCTTCGACACCCTCAAGGCGGTGGCGAAGCAGGTCCTCATGGAGCTGAGGAAGAAGTAGGCTTCCTACTCCTCGGGCAGCTCCATCTCCTCGGACTCGGTCCGGACCGCCCCCGGAAGGGCGAACTCCATCACCATGTCGGCCAGCTTCTCGGAGAACGAGGGCCTCGAGAGGACCCGGTCGCAACCGGACGCCTCGGCCTTCGCCTTGATGTCCTTGCGGACCTGCTCGTAGTACCCGATGACCGGGATCCTCTTCGTCTTGGCTCCGGCCTTCAGGGCCGCGATGGCGGTGAACGGCTCCCTCTTCAGGGAGAGATCGACGACGACGAGCTGGACGAACTCGGAATCGGCCGCCTTGGCGAGATCTTCCGGGTTGGTGACGAAGAGTGCGTGAGCCTGGGCCGACTTGAGTGCCTGGTCGATCTTCGTGCGCCAGAAGGGGTCGTCCACGAGAACGAGGACGTTTCGGTTCATCGGTTCTCCTTGATGAGGCAGCTTCCGAACGGGCTCTGTCCACGGAGATGGGCCGGGAAGCTGGGGGAGTATACCGCCGCGCCCGGTCCGTTCCCTATTTGAATAGGGGAAGGAGGGTGGACTCGAGCCGCCGGAAGAGGGCCGAGGTGGCCTCCACGTCCCGCCGGCAGTACTCGAGGATCTCCGGCAGCCGCCCCTCCAGGTAGGCCTCTCCGACCGCGTGGCCGTGCATGTCGGCCGTCTTGGGGGAGGGGATCCCGAACGCGACGCAGGCCGCGTGGAGCGTGGGGACCATCGGCGCCCGGATGGCCCCGTGGAACGTCAGGACCTCCATGAGGTCGAGGTGCTCGGCCACGGAGAAGCGGTATCCCGAGAGGTTCCGGGACGGCCGGACGCCGTGGGCGGCGCTCCGGACGGAGAGGAACGGGCCGTCGAAGGTGCGGCCGTTGAAGGTGACGGCCCGGTCGAAGCGGGAGAGGGTCTCCCAGAATTCGGTGAGCATCCCCGCCTCGGTCCGCCCGATCCGGTCGAACAGCCCGTCGGGGGACTTCGACTCCTCGGGGACGGCCGACTCGTACCAGACCTTCCCCTGTCCCGTATCGGGGTTCTGCATCGCGATGACCACCACGCGGGAGGCGTAGGGGGAGAGGGACCGCCACTCCTTCTTCGTCCGGTACTCGTCGCCGTCCCGGGCGCCCCGCGTGAGGGACTCGCGCAGCATCGGGTCCAGGTCGAGCCAGGGGAGCCCCACGGTCTCGATGTCGAAGACGACGGTCTTCATCGAGGGACGGGGACGGGGGGCGGAGCGGTCGGGGTCGGGGTGGGGGAGGGCGAGACCGTCCCCGGTCCGACCAGCGGGCTCACGAAGACGTCGCCCCCGGGGCCGGGGCTGAGCGTCGAGGGAGAGACCGCCCCCAGCCGCGTCGAGAGCCAGTCCAGCGCTTCCCGCCGGGCCTCGAGGTTCTCGGCCAGGAGGTAGAGGTTGTGGGCCGTGCCGGGGAAGAGGATCAGCTTCTTCGGCCCCTCTCCCTCGGCATCCAGCTCCCTGGCCGAGGCCTCCCGCCCGGGATCCTGGACGGAGGCGAGGACGAGGGTCTTCCGGGGACGGTGGGGCAGCGTTCCGGCCAGCTCGCGGAGGTTCGCCTCGTTCGCGGAGACGGCCACCGCGGTGTCGGCCCACCCGTTCGCGGTGGCCAGGACCGCGAGGTTCGCCCCGGTGGAGAGCCCGATCGCGCCGACCCGGGGGCTCCGCTCGCGGAGCCAGTCGAGGGCGGCCTTCACGTCGCGCGGGAAACCCTTGGAGTCCTTGAGGTAGCGGGGGGACGGCCGGAGCGCCTCCCCTCCGTCTTTCCGCGTGGAGTCCCCGTGTCCGCGGAGGTCGATGGCCAGGGTCGCCAGGCCGTGGACGAGGAAGTCGTGAGCGAGGACGTCCCACTCCCGCCGCTCGCGGGAGAAGTCGTGGATGAGGAGGACCGCGGGCGCGTTCGGAGCCCCGGGGATCGGCCGCCAGGTGCCGGTGAGGGCGATCCCGTCGGAGGTCTGGATGGTGACGCGGTTGGGGTCCGCCGGGCGCGGCACCGCGGTGGGGTCGGGATGGGGCGCCTTCTTCTTGGCCGCTGCCGCCGCCGCCGCCGGGACCGCCGCGGCCAGCAAGACGACGGCGGCGGCCGTCACGGCGGCCGCGCGCACGGAGAAGGGGGAGAAGAGGCTGGTCATCCGGCTGAAGCGGTGATCAGCTTCGCCTCGGGGTACGCGGCGAACAGGACGGCGTCCTGGCAGTAGTGGACGAGGAGGATCGAGAGGACGACGAGGTAGTAGCACTGCTGCGGGGGAAGGCCGGCGAACCGGGTCATCGCCAGGATCAGGACGCCGGCGCCGAGGGTCAGGAGGACGTTCCAGCCGTAGAAGCGGAAGAACCGCCCCGGCGTCGCCAGCTCCTGGAGGAAACCGAGGGTGACCGTCCCGGCGGCCTTCCCCCTGTTCAGGGCGAAGAACGTCAGCCCGAGGTACTGGAAGGAGTGCCACGCGTTGAATCCCTGGAAGGTGACGGAGAGCTCGTTCCGGAAGAGGTACGAGGGGACCAGGACGCTGATCCCCATGGTCAGCGCCATGAAGAGCAGGTACTGGCGCGAGACGAGGCCCGCCGTCAGCTGGTTGACCGTCCGGACGAGCCAGAAGGCCACGAGGGCGGCGACGGCGAAAGCGAACGCCCGCGGCACCCAGGGCCGCTTCAGGGCTTCGGGGAAGAAGATCCCGTACCCCTCGATGGAGAAGGCGTTGTTGACGAAGCGGTGGATGGCGAAGAGGTAGAGGGAGCCCGCGATCACCGTGAAGTCCAGCCCGCGGTCGAAGAGGGTCGGCTTGCCGCCGGACCTCTCCCGGTAGAGCTGGGCGATGTACGACGCCTGGTCGCAGATGTGGAGCGAGGCCCAGGTGAAGAAGAGCGACAGGAGCCACTCGAAATGGGTGAGCCCCAGCGTCAGGACCATCGCCGGGATCACGACGACGGGGCCCCAGGCCGCCGCCGGGTGCCGCGTCCGGAAGCCCCCGTCGAACACGGTGCGGAGGAAGGTGGCGTACATGTGCGGACCGCCGATGAGGAGGGTCACGAGGGCGTCGATCCCGAGCGGTCCGATCCGGAAGGAGTGGAAGAGGATCGGAAGAGGGACGAGCAGGGCGGAGAAGGTGAGCCACGAGAGGTCCCACCTGGGGCTGACGATCCACGGCGACGGCGCGGCCAGGGTGTGGGAAGGGGCGTGCATCGTCATCGACATCGTTACCTCGGCAGAAACCTAAAGTGTAGCAGAGGGGAGACTTCGCCACCCCCCGTCGTAGAATCCGAGGATGACTTCCCTCTCCTCGTCGGCCCCGATCCCCGTGGACCTCGAAGGGGCGATCCAGCGCCTGAAGAAGGAGCGGAACGCCGTCGTCCTGGCGCACTACTACCAGGAGTCCGAGATCCAGGACGTGGCCGACTTCGTCGGCGACTCGCTCGAGCTGGCCCGGCGGGGGACCGCGGCGAAGGAGACCGTCATCGCCTTCTGCGGCGTCCACTTCATGGCGGAGACGGCCAAGATCCTGAACCCCGAGAAGACGGTCGTCGTCCCCGACCTCGAGGCGGGCTGCTCGCTCGCGGACGGCTGCCCCGCCCCTCTCTTCGCGGAGTGGCTCGAGCGCTACCCCGGGCACACGGTCGTCAGCTACGTCAACTGCTCGGCGGCCGTGAAGGCCCTCTCGGACGTGATCGTCACGTCCTCGTCGGCCGAGGTGATCCTGAAGCAGATCCCCGATCCGGTGGTCTTCGCCCCGGACCGGAACCTGGCCGCGTGGGTGGAAAAGCGCCTGGGCCGGAAGTTCGTCGTCTGGCCGGGGACGTGCGTCGTCCACGAGACCTTCTCGGAGAGGAAGCTCGTCGAGCTGATGGCCCTGCACCCGGACGCCGAGGTGATCGCCCACCCGGAGTGCGAGGAGAGGATCCTGAAGCTGGCGGGCTACGTCGGCTCCACGTCCGCCCTCCTGAAGTACGTGACCGCCTCGGCGGGCCGGTCGTTCATCGTGGCCACCGAGGAGGGGATCCTCCACCAGATGCGCCGCGCGGCCCCGGACAAGGAGCTGGTCGCGGCGCCGCCCGACGAGAGCTGCTCCTGCAACACCTGCCCGCACATGAAGCGGAACACGATGGAGAAGCTCTACCGCGCCCTCGAAGGGCTTTCCCCCGCCATCGAGGTCCCCGAGAAGATCCGGCTCCGGGCGAAGAAGCCGATCGACCGGATGCTCGAGATGACCGCGGGCCTCGCCCTCGAGCCCACGGGCAACCGCTCTTGACGGGGATCGCCGAGGACGGGGGATGAAATGAAGATCGCGTTCATCGGGACCCACGGGGTCGGTAAGACGACCCTCTGCTACGAGCTCGCGGCGTCGCTGAAGAAGCGCGACCTCTCCGTGGAGCTGGTCCGGGAGGTGGCGCGCGAGTGCCCCCTTCCGATCAACCGCGACACGACCCTGAAGGCCCAGTCGTGGATCCTCCACACCCAGATCGCCCGCGAGCTGGAGGCGGAGGCGAAGGCCGAGGTGGTCGTCTGCGACCGTTCGGTCCTGGACAACTTCTGCTACCTCAAGCGGGCGCTGGGCGGCGAAGGGGTCGCGGTCGAGCTGGAATCGCTGATCCGCGGATGGACGGCGTCGTACGACGCGCTTTTCCGGGTGCCGATCGTGGGAGACCCCCGGTTCGACGGGGTCCGCGACACCGACCTGGCGTTCCAGCACGGGATCGACGAGCTGATCGGCGAGACGCTCGCCGCCTGGAAGGTCCCGTACCACCACCTCGTGGCGGCGCGGCGCGAGGCGTGGACGGCCGACGTCCTCGAGAGGATCCTCCCGGCGCTCCAGCCGCAGGAGCTCCTCTTCCCGGAGTCCGAGGTCGTCTGACGGGAGGCCCATGGATCACTACTACAAGCCGGAGCACCTCGCCCATTTCGGCGACATCGCTGAGGGGAGCCGGGACCTCGCGAAGAAGTTCTTCGACTACTACGGCGCCGTCTTCGCGGACGGGGCGCTCTCGACCCGCGAGAAATCCCTGATCGCCCTCGCCGTGGCGCACGTCGTCCAGTGCCCCTACTGCATCGACGCCTACAGCCAGGAGTGCCTGAAGAACGGGTCGGACCTCGAGCAGATGACCGAGGCGCTCCACGTCGCCGTCGCGATCCGGGGCGGGGCGTCGCTCGTCCACGGGATGCAGATGCGCGAGCAGGTGAAGAAGGTCTCCCTGTGACGGCGGAACGGGCCGGCCGTGGCGCCTGACGCCCTTCCCGAGAGGACGGGCGAGCCGCGGCCGCGCCTGTCGCTCGTCTCCCGGGGCTCCCCGCTGGCCTCCGCGGCGAGGCAGATCGCGGCGGTGGACGCCGTCGACCTCTCCCGCACGCCGTTCGCGGGAGAGTTCCGTCTGGCCCTCGCGTCGGCCGGGCGCTTCCCCCTGCTCCCCGGGGAGGCGGAGGTCCTCCAGGTCAACCTCGGGAAGCTCTGCAACATGAGCTGCCGCCACTGCCACGTGGACGCGGGGCCGGACCGGACGGAGGCCCAGATGTCCCGGGAGACGGTGGACGAATGCCTGGCCGCCCTCGACCGGACCGGGGCCCGGACGCTGGACCTGACGGGCGGCGCGCCGGAGCTGAACCCGCACTTCCGCCACCTGGTCCACGAGGCCGTTCGTCGCGGGAAGCACGTCATCGACCGTTGCAACCTGACGGTCCTCCTCGGGGCGCCGCAGAGCGATCTCCCCTGCTGGCTGGCCGAGCGGGGCGTGGAGGTGGTGGCGTCGCTCCCGCACTGGCGGCGCCGCGGAACCGACGCGCAGCGGGGCGAGGGGACCTTCGAGCGGTCGATCGAGGCGATCCGCCGCCTGAACGCCGCCGGCTACGGGAGCTCCGACGCGCGGAGGACGCTGACGCTCGTCGCCAACCCGGTGGGGGCTTTCCTCCCGGGGGGGCAGGCCGCGATGGAACGCGAGTGGAAGGCGGGGCTCGCCCGCGACCACGGCGTGACGTTCGATCGCCTGCTGGCGCTGACGAACATGCCGATCTCCCGGTTCCTCGAGTGGCTCGAGGAGAGCGGGAACCTGGCGGCCTACATGGAGAGGCTGCTCGGAGCCTTCAACCCCGCGACGGTCGGCGGCCTGATGTGCCGCACCACGCTGTCGATCGGATGGGACGGGACGGTCTACGACTGCGACTTCAACCAGATGCTGGAGCTCGGGTCGCGCTCCAGGGAGGGCCGGGGGTTCCACGTCCGGGACGTCGGCGCGGGCGCCGAGCTGGGGCGCCGCGCCGTCGTCACCGGGCGCCACTGCTTCGGCTGCACCGCCGGAGCCGGCAGCACCTGCGGCGGCGCGATCGAGACCTGAGCTTCTCTAGTCCTTCTCACTCATGTCGTAGGTGACCCGGACCTTCCTGGCGTCCGCGTACTTGTGCGTGTGCATCTTGAGCGAGACCCGGTTCGTGTCGTTGTGCTTCCCCTTGTCGAGGGTCCGGTTCTCGGCGCCCTCCCCCAGGACCTTGCCGTGGTCGTTCAGAAGCTCGACGGTGTACCGGCACTTGTAGTCGTGCTCGTGGTCCTTGCTGGTATAGGTGAAGACGACGTTGATCGACGAGCTGTCGTCGCGGTCCTTCTCGCCCTTCTCGATCTTCTCGTGGCTGGGCCAGTCGTGGATCCGGAACGACTCGATCTTCGCCTCGCCGATCCGGACGCCGACCTCGGTCTCGTCGTGCTTCTGGAGGCCGTAGGTCTTCGTGACGGTCCGTTTCTCCGAGGCCAGGGCGGTCAGTGCGAACCCGAGGGCCAGGGCGATGGCCAGGGCGGCCGAGCGGCGCTTCAGCATTCTCTTTCTCCTCCGAATTCCATTGTGCGGGCCTATTCTCCGCCCGATCCGCGGGGACCGGAAGCCCCCCTGGCGGCGGGAGAGAGCGACTCGTAGAGGGTCAGGAGCGCCTGGGTTCCCTTGTCGCCGTCGCCGGCGGCCTCGAGCGCCGAGAGGAGCTGGTGGACCAGCGCCACTCCGAAAAGGGGGACGCCGTTCTTCCGGGCGGTCTCGAGGACGATCGCCAGGTCCTTCTGCTGGTGTTTGACCGCGAAGGCGGGGAGGAAGTCCCGCTCGAGCATCTTCTTGCCGAGCACCTCCAGCACCCAGGAGGTGGCCGCCCCGGCCGTCAACGCCCGGTGAAGGGCGTCGAGCGGGAGCCCGGCCGCCTCGGCGAAGGCGATCCCCTCCGAGGCGGCGAGGAGGTTCCCCGCGACGATGACCTGGTTCGTCGCCTTCCCGAGCTGACCGCAGCCGGACGGCCCGAGGTGCGTCAGCTTCTTCCCCATCGCCTCGAAGACGGGTCGGGCGGTCTCGATCGCCGTCTCGTCACCCCCGACGAAGAAGGTGAGGGTCCCCTCGACGGCGCCCTTCTGCCCTCCCGAGACCGGCGCGTCGAGGAACTTGACCTCGGCCTCTGCCAGGCGGGCCGCGATCGACCGGGCGGCGCTCGCGGCGATGGTCGAGCAGTCGATGACCACAGTGCCGGGCCGGGCGCCTCGCACCGTCCCGGCCGTACCGAGATGGACCTCTTCCACCTCGGGGGAGTCGGGGACGCACGAGACGATGACGTCCGACGCCGCCGCGACGTCGGAGGGCCGGCGGGCCGCGGCGACGTGGGCCGGACCGCCGCGGAACTCGCGGGCGAAATCCTCGGCCTTCGCGAGCGTGCGGGACGTGACGGTCAGCGAGAAGCCGGCGCGGGCGAGGTTGCGAGCCATGGGGAGGCCCATCGTCCCGAGGCCGACGAAGCCGACGCGGAGGGTTGAAGGTGCGTTCACCCGAGAAGTGTCGACCCGCGCCGGAGGGAAATCAATCTGGTGCGGGGGCGCTCTATGTTCCCGGCCCGAGGAACGCTACCATCCGTCGGTGCCGAAGGCCGAAACGAATGCACTTCCGGCTGCCGCCGCGGCGGTGTTCGTCGCGGCCGCGCTTCTCTATCTTCCGCTGGGCTACCTCCTCCGCTACGCGCGGATCGACCTGTTCCCGCGTCCTGCCCTCGCGGCGGCCGCCGTTCCGGTGGCTGCCGCGGCCGCCTACCTCCACGAGGCGGCGATCCGGGGGAAGCTGTACGGCTCGCTCCGCGAGAAGGTCGCGCCGGGGCTCGCCGCGCCGCTGGCCGCCCTGGCAGGGACGGTCGTCCCGTTCGCCCTGAGGCTGGCCGTCCTCCCGGTTCCCGCCGTCCCGTTCTTCCTCGTCGCGGGGCACGCGCTCGTCGTCGAATTCGCGCTGTCGCTCGGCCTGACGTGGCTGGCGCTCGGCTCCGGCTCGGCCCGTCCGGGGGCGTGGGCGCTCGCCGCCCTCTGGGTCCTCCGGCTCTCCCTCGGGGTCCGTTTCCACGGAGGGGCCGTCCCGCTCCTCGAGCTCCTGGCCGCCTGCACGGCCGCCGCTCTCGTGGCGCTGGTCCTCTCGAGGCCCCTCGCGCCGCACCGCGACCGCGTCCTGGGGGCCGGCTGATGTCCGCCCAGCTCGAGCTCTTCCCCGCGGCGCCGCCGCCGTCGGGCTCCCTCCGCGAGAGCGAGCGGAAGCTCCAGGCGCTCTACGACCGCATGGCCGGGCAGTTCGGCCTCTCCCCGGCGACCATCGTCGTCACGGCCCGCCGGGCCACCGGCGGGGTGATCCAGTACGGCTCTCCCCACATCATCCGGATCTCCGCGTTCATGTCGGAGGAGGACCGGAAGGAGACGCTCCTGCACGAGACGGCCCACGCGATCTGCCACGAGCGGTGGGGTCCGTGCGAGGGCCACTCCCCGCGCTTCTGGGTGATCGCCCGCCGCCTGGGCGTGACGCGGAAGAGCGCGCCGGAGACGGAGCGGCTCGCCGCCATCCGGGCGGCGAACGCGCGGTACGCCTACCGCTGCATCGGCTGCGCGGAGGAGTGGACGCGGCGGACTCCGTTCGGCCGCGCCCGCCTCTGCGCGTCGTGCGAGGGGAAGGGGCGCCCGTCGCGCCTCGTCCTGGTCCGCCGGCCGAAGCGGACGAGCCGCTGAGCGGCGCCACGAGCCGGCCGGAGGAGAATGGAATCATGGGAAGAACCGGGCCCCGCCCGCCCGACCCCTGGCGGACGTGCCTGCTCCTCGCGGCGCTGCTTCCGGCCGGTCTCTCCCTTGCCCAGGACGGCAGGCCTCCCCTCGCCCCCCTTGGCCTCCAGGACCTGCCGAACCTCGGGCAGCAGATCACCCCTCTGGCGCCCGCGGGCTCGTTCTTCCTTCCGCTCGACCCCGGCAGTCTCGACCTGCCCGGGTGGCTCGCCGGACAGGCGGTCACGACGGTGACGAGTCCCGACCGGAAGACGCTCCTCGTCCTGACGAGCGGGTTCAACCGGATCTACCTGCCGGATCCCAGGACGGGCATCCGGAGGGTCCAGGCGGAGTACGTCTTCGTCTACGACATCTCCACGCCGGTTCCGGTCCAGAGGCAGGTCTTGACCCTCCCGAACGCGTACAGCGGGATCGTCTTCGACCCCGGCGGCGAGGCCTTCTACGTGTCGGGGGGGGCCGACGACGACGTCCACGTCATCGTCCGGAACGCGGCGGGGACCTGGGCCGAGGCCCCGGGGAGCCCGATCGCCCTCGGCCACACGCTCGGCGTCGGTCTCGGCCTCCCCGTCCCTCCCGCCGACCCGATCCTGGTCAAGGTCAACGCCCAGGTCTCCGTCAGGCCCTGCGCCGCCGGCATCGACATCTCGAGCGACGGCAAGCTCCTGGTCGTGGTGAACCACTACAACGACTCGATCACCATCCTCGGCGGGGGGCTCGGCCACTGGGTGAAGTGGCGGGAGCTCGACCTGCGGCCGGGCAAGAACAACCTCGCCTTCACGGGGACGCCCGGCGGGACGTACCCGTTCTGGGTCGCGGTCGTTGGGACCGGCCCGAGCGCGAGGGCGTTCGTCTCGAGCGTCCGCGACCGGGAGGTCGTGGTGGCGAGCGTCGGCGCGTCGCCGCGCGTGATGGCCCGGATCAAGGTGAGGGGCCAGCCGAACAAGATGACCCTGAACCGGGCCCGGACGCGCCTCTACGTCGTGGAGGACCAGTCGGACACCGTCGACGTGATCGACACGGCCTCGAACGAGATCGTCGAGACGATCCCGCTCCTCTCCGCCGTCTCGACGCTCCCGGCGTCCCTCGCCGGTCTCACCGGCGCGAACCCGAACAGCGCGGCGCTCTCGTCCGACGAGAAGCAGCTCCTAGTCACCTTCGGGAACCTCAACTGCGTCGCCGCCGTGGCTCTCGGCGGGAGCGGGTCCTCGAGCCGCGTCGTGGGCCTCATCCCGACCGGCTGGTACCCGAACTCGGTGAGCTTCGGAGCCGAAGGAGGGGCGCCGGACGGGAAGTCGCCGATGGTCTACGTCGTCAACGGGAAATCCCCCACCGGCCCGAACCCCCTCTTCTGCTTCTTAGGCCCGCCTGGCTACCCGAACTGCCTCCTCTCGAACCAGTGGAACCCAGGGCTGATCAAGGCCGGTTTCCAGGGCTTCCCGCTCCCCTCCGCCGGGCAGCTGGCCGCGCTGACTGCGCAGGTCGCGGAAAACGACCGCTTCTCCGCTGCCCCGAGCCGGTCCGACGCCGAGGTTCTCGCGGCCGTCCGGCGCGGCGTGAAGCACGTGATCCTGGTCATCAAGGAGAACCGGACGTACGACCAGGTCCTGGGCGACCTGACCAACGCGGCCGGCTTGCCCCTCGGCGACGGCTCCGTGCCGCTGGCCATGTTCGGGGCGGAGGTCACGCCGAACCAGCACCAGCTCGCCCGCCAGTTCGTGACCCTCGACCGCTTCTTCTGCAGCGCGGAGACCAGCGCCGACGGCTGGCCCTGGTCGACGTCGGCCCGGGCGCCGGACGTGATCCAGAAGCAGTTCCCGGTGGTCTACGCCCAACGGGGCCTCAGCCTCGACAACGAGGGGACGAACCGGAGCGTGAACGTGGCCTATGGCACCCTCGAGGAACGCCGGGAGGCCAACCCCGTCACGCCGGACGACCGGGACATCCTGGCGGGCCAGACGAACGTGGCCGCGCCGGACGGGCCGGACAACGAGGTCAACACCGGGTACCTCTGGGACGCCGCGCTCAGGGCCGGGCTATCCGTCCGGAACTACGGCTTCTTCCTGGACACGGCCCGGTACACCTTCGACCCCACGCTCCCGTACGCCATCCCGCGGACGAAGGACCCTTACGCGGAAGGAAGGGTCGTGGCCTTCCCGGCGAACGTCTCGCTCGCGCCCCGCACGGACCCGTACTTCCGGGGCTTCGACGCGGGCTTCCCCGACTTCTACCGCTTCCAGGAGTGGGCGCGGGAGTTCGACGCGTCAGGCGGGAAAGGCCCCCTCCCCGCGCTCAGCCTCGTCCGCTTCATGGTCGACCACACCGGGAACTACGACACGGCCATCGACCGGGTGAACACCCCGGAGAGACAGGTGGCCGACAACGACTACGCCGTCGGGCTGCTCGTCGAGAAGGTCTCGAAGAGCGCCTACGCCGGCAGCACCCTGATCTTCGTCGTCGAGGACGACTCGCAGGACGGCGGCGACCACGTCGACTCGCACCGCAGCCCCGCGTTCGTCGTCGGCCCGTACGTGAAGCAGGGAGCGGTCGTCTCCACCCGGTACAACACCGTCGACTACCTCCGCACGATCGAGGAGGTCCTGGGGCTCCCTCCCCTGAACCTGAACGACGCGCTCGCCCGGCCCATGGCGGACATCTTCGACGCGACGCCAAAGCCCTGGACCTTCACGGCCGTCCCCTCCCCCTACCTCTACTGCACGGACCTCCCTCTCCCGCCGAAGCCGGCCGGTGTGGAGTGCCCGCCGTCGACCCACGACGCGGCCTACTGGGCAAAGGCGACGGAGGGGATGGACTTCTCCTCGGAGGACCGGTTCGACTTCGCCGCCTACAACCGCATCCTCTGGAAGGGGCTGAAGGGGAGCGCCCCGTATCCCGACAGGCCGGCAGGGCCGGACCAGGGCCAGCGCCGCCAGGGAGCACCTGATCCTAGCCTCCCTCGGCGTCCGTAGACGAGGAACCCCCGAAAGGGTTGAAGCTCCAAGAGAGATAGGAGACCGGTCATGTCACAGGAACAGGCGAGGGCGTGTCTCGAGAAGATGAAGACCGACGGGGTCTTTCGCGTCAGAGTGCGGGCGGCGGTGGATGCCGCCGCGCGCCTGCAGCTCATCAACGCCGAGGGGTTTGCCTGCAGCCCGGCGGAGCTCGAGGCGGCGTCGGCGGAGCTGAACGACTCTGACCTGGACCGCATCGCAGGAGGGCAGACCTTTGAAGACAACCTCCATAGCGAGATTGTGAGATTGGGGGGCAGTCAGCCTTCGAGGAAGAAGTAGGTCACCTACCGAGCAGGCCCGGTGTCAGCCATCACTTGATGACGCGTTCAGGACGGGCGAGGAGCTGGGTGCGATGCCTTCGGGCGCACGGGCGCCGACGGAAGGCCGGCATTGCGGTCGAGCCGATCGTTCCGGAGCGCT
Organism: uncultured Acidobacteriota bacterium; assembly: GCA_903845115.1. Lineage (GTDB taxonomy): Bacteria > Acidobacteriota > Thermoanaerobaculia > UBA5066 > UBA5066 > CAIMWE01. The sequence goes on from CAIMWE010000101.1 coordinate 21,332, forward strand.
GATGGACCGTGCGTTCGCCTTCCGGCCGCCGTCAGCTCTTTCGCTGGGAGACGATCCGGGACCAGAGGGTCCGGCTCTCGGCCGGAAGTCGGGGAAGAGTCTGTTCCACTTCGGCGATGACGAGAAAATCGATGTCGAACGTCGAGCGGCTGACCCCGCGAGCGGCCATCGCCCCCGCACCGATCAGGGCGTGGGGAACAGTCGCCTCCTTCAGCCGCCCGAGGACCCGTTCCTGGAGGCTCAACCCTCGATTTCCCTGGCGCAGCGGGACGGCCGACGGCCCTCCTGCCGCTGGAGGCGCAGATGCCGAAGAGCCTCGCCGGCGGGAATCGAGCGCACCGCCGCCAGCAGCGCAACATCGTCGTCTCCGAGCCGGAGGGCGATCTCGATGCGTTCCGACGGCGAAAGGGCGAGAAGCCGCTCGCCCTCCTCCCTCCGAAGCCTCTCTCCGACCGTTTCCACCTGACGATTATCGCTCCCGACTCTCCTCGCTGTGAGGACCGCTCCCGGTTTCGTCGGTCGGCAGGAGGTGAGCGATCCCTCTCCCGAAATGCATCAAGCCATGCCTTCTGACACGCCCCCCAGAACGGCATCCCACGGAAGGGCGTAGTCGTTCTCCGAGAGCTGGAGGAGAGACTCGCAGGGGGCGATCACCAGACCCTTTGCGACCTCGAGCCGGGGATAGGTCTTCCGGAACGCGTGAAGACCGCTGGTATCCCGCCTGGACGGACGGCTCGTCGCCTTCACCTCGATCGGGAAGAGGACCCCGTCCCGCTCGATCAGGAGGTCGACCTCGGCTCCGCCGCCGGTCCGCCAGTGGTGGATGACCGGTCGCGGAGAGAGGAGCGAGGTCGCCTTCCTCACCTCCCCGAAGACGGCCGTCTCGAACAGAGCGCCCCAGGCCGGGTGACCCCCGACGGCCTTCGGGCTGGAGATCGCCAGGGACCAGCAGGCGACTCCGGTGTCGGCGATGTAACCCTTGGGCTTGCCTCCTACCCGTTTCACGGTGTTCCCCGAGTACGACGGCACCTCGAACCACTGGAACGTGGCCTTCAGGACGTCGAGCCACCGCTGAGCTGTCTGGGGGGAGACCCCGATGTCGCGGCCCAGCTGTGACCGGTTCAGCTCCTGGGCTGTCAGCGCTGCGGCCAGGCGCATGAATCGGCCGAACCTCTGCCAGTCGGAGACGTCGGCCAGGAGTCGGGCATCCCTCTCGATGTACGTCCGCTGGTACGCCATCTGGAAGTCGGGGATGGTCTCAGCCGGCAAGAAATGGGCCTCAGGAAGCCAGCCGCGCCAGAGCCGTTCGTAGATCGGGAAAGGATCCCCCGCCCGCGCGACCCCTTTCCGGACCACGAGCTCGGGAGAATCCAGCCATGCTGGCAGCCAATGGTTCCCGACCGACTGGGCCGCCTCGAGAACCGAGAACCCTTCCTGGTCGAGGAAGGCGACCCGCCCGGCCAAGCTCTCGGCCACCGTCTTCAGGACTCCCCACTGCTGCGTTCCTGTCAGGATGTATTGACCCGGTTTACGGTTCAGGTCGATTCGCCGCTTGATGGAGGGCAGGAGCTCGGGAGCGTACTGGACCTCGTCCAGGACGAGGGGCGTCCGGTGATTGGCCAGGAACAGCTCGGGATCCCGGCGAGCGTTCTCCACGTCGACGACCGGATCGAAGACGACGAAATCGGCTTGTCCCTCGAGCGCGTGCCGTATCAGGGTGCTCTTCCCGACCTGCCGGGCTCCAGTGACGACGACCGCGGGGAACGCAGACAGAAGCGTTTCGAGCTTCCGGGAGGCGCTCCGTTCGAGGTACATATCGTGTAATTTAGCCGTCCAACGGTCGTATTACAAGCTATTATCTCCATGGCCACGGACAGATCCTCCAATCCCGGCGGCGATTCCGGAGGGCGGACGGAGTTCGAGAAACCCGATAGTCACGAAGGAGGGCGTCAGTCGTTCGGGATCTTCCGCGCCCCCTTGGCTACAGGGAGGATGGTGGTGTCGCCGGCGAGCGGATAGGCCAGGGCCATGACGTCGTGGACGGCCTCGCCTCCGAAGATCTGCAGGTTGCCCCCGGAGGAATTCTGCACGGCGATGATCGGGGTCGAGATGCTCTGCTGGGTCGCGGCGTCCCATTGGTAGCTATTCGTCGGGCCGAAGTAGAGCGGCCTGACGAACTGCGTCTGCCAGGCATTGGCCGAGTTGATGGCGTTGATGGTCTGGACCATCAGGCGCAGGCACGAGTCCACGTTGCCCGTCAGGTTGTAGTAGCTGTTCGCGAGGCTCCCCGACGTGGCCGGGAGGTACTGGTCCCCGCTGGTGGACGCCGGGTCCGTCGGCGTGAAGTCCGGAGGCGTGGCGTCCTGGCCGGAAACCTGGACGGGGAGGAGGAGGTCCTGGGACCGAACGAAATAGTTGTAGGCCTCGATCCGGATCTTCGTGTTGTTGTTGTTGGCCGGCTTCGTCTGGCCGCTGCACTCAGGCCCGCCGTTGACGAGCAGGATCGTGAGAGGGAACTCCAGGTCGTAGGTGGCCACGAAGCTCTGGTAATCCGGGTTGGCCGCGACGGTGGGGTCCGAGGAGAGCGCCTGCAGCTTCCGGTGGAAGGTCCCGTCCATCACCTCGACGATCGAGGGGTTGCTGTCCTTCGGGAGCAGGGCGTAGATCAGGCCGCTGAGGAACCCCATCACCCCGGGCTCCTCGATCAGCTCCGGGTAGGCCAGCAGCCGGAGGTCCCCGAAGAGGATCAGGGAGGCGTTGGCGTAGTTCGTGGGGTAGCTGGTCTGCTTGGTCCCGCGCCCGCAGTAGTTGTGCGAGAGCGGCTTGCCGAGGTACTGGTCGTCGGTGAGCGTGAGGGGGTAGAGCTCGCCCTTGTTGCCGATGTTCACCCCGTCCCAGATCCGGAAAATCCCCTGTGCGTCGGGATAGAGGGCGCCGTTGCCCTCGACGATGCTGGCGAAGGTGCCACCGAGCTTCTGAGCCATGGTCGGCGTGAGGCCCTGCCCGCTGTCGGAGGTCTCCTGGACGGCGTGCGCGAAGACGGAGGCGAGGAGCTTTCGCGCGATCAGGTCGGCGTTCTGCTGGAGCTGGGGGGCGACCGCCGAGTCGGGGTAGTCGGCGTAGCTCCCGCAGAAGCCGGGCAGGAGGGCCACGGCCTCGAGGAAGCTCTCGTAGCTGAAGAACTGGCCGTGCGTCCGGGAGAGAGTGGTGTCCGACGTGTGCCAGTAGACGGAGGACTCCGCCGGGGCG
>CAIMWE010000102.1 GCA_903845115.1 uncultured Acidobacteriota bacterium
TCTGGTCGGCGACGCGGGTGATGGTGGTGACGAGGGTGGAGATGGAGCGGGCGCGGTCGGAGATGGCGGCGAGGCGGAGGGAGACGGAGGAGGAGGAGGCGGAGATGCGGCGGACGGAGCCGTCCATCTGGGAGAGGGCGGCGCGGCCCTCGACGGCGCGGACGGCGGTCTGGGAGGCGACGGAGGCGACGGCGTCGATCGTGCCCGCGAGCTGGCGGGCGGTGGAGGAGATCTGACGGGCGGAGGCGGAGACCTGGGGGGTCGCGGTGGCCTGGTGGGCGACGGAGTCCTCGAGCTGGCGGGCGGAAGCGGCGATCTGCGTGGCGGAGGTGACGACCTGGATGCCGGAGCGCTGGACCTGCCTGACGAGGGAGGAGAAGGCGGCGGCCATGGAGGCGAAGGCATGGGAGAGGAGGCGGGTCTCGTCGCGGGAGCGGGCGGGGAGGGGCGAGGGCGCGAGGGCGCCGCGGAGGTCGCCGCGGCCGAGCCGCTCGGCCTCGCCGAGGAGGAGGACGAGGGGGCGCGCGAGGCGGTGGGCGAGGAAGAGGCCGACGGCGGCGGCGAGGGCGAGGGCGAGGACGCCGCCGAACGCGGCGTGGCGCAGCAGGCGGTCGAAGGCGGCGTTCATCCGCGACCCGGCCCCCAGGAAGTCCCGCTCGTCCGTCCCCGCGTTGAGATACCAGTCCCAGGGCCCGAAGTAGGTGTCCGCGACGACCCTCGTCCAGCTCCCCGGGTCGTCCGGGTTCTGCCACTGGTATCTAGTGGTGCCGATGGCCCCGGGCTCCCGGTTCACCGCCGCGAGGACCGTGTCGCGAACGAACGCCTTGCCGGCGGCGTCGCGGATGTTCCAGATGTCCTCGCCGTCCCGCGCCCCCCCGCGGGAGATGAAGTAGACGCCGCGCTGCCGGCCCTTGGCCCCGAGGATCGCGAGGTAGCCCTTTTCGCCCACCTTCGTCTCGACGATGGTCCGGTAGAGGGCCTCGAGCTCCCGCCCCCCGACCGCGACCATGGCCATGCCCGCGACGCGCCCCGACGGATCCCTGAGCGGCTCGGTCGAGGTCAGGAACAGCCTGCCGCCGATGCGGACCATGGCCCGGTGCGTCGCCCCGGCGAGCGCCGCGACGACGGCCGGTTCGGGGCTGCCGTCGGGCGTGGCCGCGGGGAGGAGGCTTCCGGTCATCCGGAGGCCGCCCTCGGCCTGGATGCTGCTGGCGATGGCCAGCATGTCGCCCCGGTCGTCGAGGCGCTGGTAGATCGTGCTGAGGACTCCCGTGCTCGTATTGAGCTCGTCGACGACCGGCTGGGGGAGGTTGAAGGACCGCTGGGCCGCGAGCGGCCTCTTCCCGACGCTGACCAGGGGAGCGGCCAGCGACTGGCCGGGCAAGGACGCCAGCTCCCACCGTATCAACGGCCCGCTCCAGGAGATCCCGCCGGCCTCCCTGACCAGCCTCTGGAAATGGGAGAGCCCCTCCGTCAGGCGCGGAGCCAGGAGCCCGTCGATCGTGCCGCACGTCGTGTAGAGGTCCCGCACGTACTGGCCGAGGTTCATGCGGGCGACGGACTCGAGTTCCGCGGCCACGTCCCGGGAGGAGCTCCTTCGCCCCGAAGCGGTGAGCGCCACGAAGGCGAGGACGGGCAGGGCTGCGGCAGCGAGCGCGAGCGCGACCAGCTTCGTCCGCAGACCGAAACCCCTCAACTGCCTCCTCCCCCGCACCGGGGAACCCTCTCGATCGAGGGTCCGGCCCCGGGATTGTACGTCGGGCTCCGGCGCGTCCGCCGGTTCTCAGACATAAAAGCTCCGGAGGAGACCGGCCGCCGCGGCGTCCAGGCGGTCCGACCTCCGCACCTCCTCGAAGCGAGCCAGGAGGTCCTCCGGGCGGAGGCCCCGCTTCTCCTCTCCCGCCACCTCGTGGATGACCTTCCCGCGGTGCATCATCACCAGCCGGTCGCCGAAGTGGACCGCCTGGGCCATCGAGTGGGTGACCATCAGCGTCGTCAGCCGGCCCTCCTCGACGGCGGTCTTCGTCAGGCGGATCACCTGCTCGGCCGTCTTCGGGTCGAGCGCCGCCGTGTGCTCGTCGAGAAGGAGGAGGCGGGGCTTCACCCACGTCGCCATCAGGAGGGTCAGCGCCTGCCGCTGCCCCCCCGAGAGCGTTCCGATCTCGTTCTCGAGGCGGTCCTCCAGGCCCATCCCGAGGGCCGCGACCCGCTCCCGGATCTCGCGCCGCAGTCCGCGCGTCAGGGCCGGCCCGAGGCCCCGCGCCTTCCCGCGGCGCGCCGCGAGAGCGAGGTTCTCGGCGATCGTCATCGTCGGAGCGGTCCCGCTGAACGGGCCCTGGAAGACTCGCCCCACCTTCCGGGCCCGCCGGTCCTCGGGCCAGCGGGTGACGTCCTCGCCGTCCAGCCGGATCGAGCCGGCGTCCGGGAGGAAGGTTCCGGCGACGGCGTTCAGGAGGGTCGACTTGCCCGAGCCGTTCGTCCCGATCACGACGACGAAGGAGCCGTCGGGGACGGAGAGGGTGACGCCGCGGAGGGCGCAGACCTCGTCCGCCGTCCCCGGGTGAAAGGTCTTCTCGACGTCCCGGACCTCAAGCACCGGAGACCTTCTTCCGCCTGGCGGAGCGCTCGAGGAGGCGCGGCAGGACGAGGGCGGCGAAGACGAACGCGGCGGTCACGAGCTTGAGGTCGTTCGGGTCGAGGCCCCAGCGGAGCGCGAGCGCGATGAGGAGCCGGAAGAGCACGCACCCGAGGACGGTGCCGGCCAGCGCCAGGCCGAGGCGGCTCGACCGCACGAGGGCCTCGCCGATGATCACGCTGGCGAGGCCCCACACCACCATCCCGATCCCCATCTGGACGTCCGCGAACCCCTGGTACTGCGCGAGGAGCGCCCCGGAGAGCCCGACGAGCCCGTTTGCCAGCGCGAGGCCGGCGACGGTCGTCCGGTCCGTGTCGACGCCCAGCGCCCGGACCATCTGGGCGTTGTTTCCGGTCGCCCTCATCGCGGTTCCCAGGTTCGTCCGGAAGAAGGCGTAGAGGAGCGCGGCGACGGCCACGGCGACGAGGAACGCCCCGCCCAGCATCGCCAGGTCCCGCACCGCGACCTCCCAGCCGAGGACGCCGACGCTCCGGGCGCCCCCCGAGAGCCGCTCTCCCGCCCGCCCGGCCACCTCGGCCAGCGACGGAACCGAGAGGAGGGGGATGTTGCTGCGCGCCATCACTCTCAGGTTGACGGAGTAGAGGGCGGTCATCACGAGGATCCCCGCGAGGAGGCTGGGGATCCGGAAACGCGTCGCCAGGACCCCGGTGACCGTCCCCGCGGCGGCGGCGGCCGCCGCCGCCGCGAGGGTGGCCAGGCCGGGTGGCGTCCCCCTCACCAGCAGGACCGCGGCGGTGGCCGCGCCGAGCGTCAGCGAGCCGTCCGTCGTGATGTCGGCCACGGCGAAGACCCGGAAGGAGACGTAGACCCCGAGGGCCAGGACCGAGAGGATGAACCCGATCGTGAGGGAGCCGATCAGGAGGTTCACTTCGGGCCGCCTTCCCGGGCGGCCGGGACGACCGGGGCCGCCCAGAGCGCCCCGGAGAGGAAGAGGCTCTCTCCCGAGCCGTAGATCTCGCGCACGTCGGGCAGGAGGTGGAGAAGGGCGAGGAGCCGCTCCTCCTCGAAGAGGCCCCGGACCATCGCCTCCAGGGAGGGAGCGCCGGCCGGAAGCGCCCGGAAGGTGAAGGCGGCGGCGTGCGCGTGAACGGCGGGGAGCGGAGCGGCGCCGGCGGGGCGGACGAACGGCGCGAGGGCTGTCCCCTCCGTCCCGGTCGCCACGCCGACGACGAGGGCGGTCGCGCGCTCGTGGACGCGCTCCGCGGTGAAGGAGAGGGAGTCGCGCACGCCGGGAAACGCGAAGAGGTCCCCGGCCCCGACGGGAGAGCGCCGGAGGGCCGCCCCCATGAGCCCCGCCGACTCCGCCACGACCACGAAGGCGGCGGCCGGGGAGCCGGTCAGCTCGAGGGCGGCCGCGACGAGCCTCGAGAGAGGGAGAGACCCGGCGGACATCCCCACGTCGAAGCGGAGCAGACTGGAGAACGGACCCGAGCACGCGACCCCGTACAGGGCCTGCACCTTCGGGACGAGGCCCCCCCGCGCCATCACGTCGTCGGGCGCGCGAGCCCCGTCCGTGGGAAGGCACGCGGCCGCTCCGGCGACGGCCAGGAACTCGCCGAAGCGGTCCCGGCAGTCGTCGAAGCTCTCTCCGAAGGCCCCGAGCCCGAGGCCGAGGGTCCCTGGAGGGAAGGGGAGCCCGGTGGTGGACGCCGCGTCGAACGCGCCCGCCGGAAGGCGATCCGGATCTCCCACGAGACGGCAGGTCATCGCGCCGCCCGCCGGGAGGGAGTGGACCCGGCCCACGACTCCCGCCACCGTCTCGAAGGGCTGCGGGCCCGGCGCCGCCGTCGCCTTCCCGCCGGCGTCGAGGAGGTCGTCGAGTCCGCCCAGCCGAAGGACGTCGAGGACGGCGGGCGACGCCTCCGCCACCTGCAGCTCCCCTCCCAGCCCCGCGGCGGCCTGGTGCGCCTTCAGGAGGACGCGGATCCCCGCGGAGCTGAGGAAGCTCACCTCCGCGAGGAGGAGCCGGAGCCGTCTCGCGCCCGACCGGACCGCGTCGTCCAGCTCCCTCTCCAGGGCCGAGGAGCCGTGGGCGTCGAGACGGCCGGCCACCCGGATCTCGGCCGCGTCCCCGGTCAGGACCCGCTCGATCCTGGTCACCGGCCCACCCCCCTGCCGGCGCGGGCGAGGAGGGACGCGGGCACCGCCATCCCGAGCGACGCGGCGGGGATGCGGACCCCCTTCTCGTCGATCACGACGGCCGCTTTGGAGCGGACGTCGTCGGGGACGGTCCAGCGGTCGCGCAGCTCCCCGAGGCCCTGGAGCCGGAGGGCCAGCTGCCGGGGGACGACGTTCTCCACCTTCACCGTCGCGGGGTCGAGGCCCGCGAGGAGCCGTCCCGTCAGCTGGCCCGCCACCCGCCCGACCTCGCGGTAGTCGGCGCCGAGGCCGGCGAGCGCTCCCTCCTCCACGTGTCCCGGGGCGTTCGCGAGGACCGGGATCCTCGCCTCGCGCGCCGCCACGACGACCGAGGCGAACGCCGTCTCCACGACGTTGTCGCCGCCGACCCAGAAGGCCTCGGCGCCCCGCGAGGCGAGGGAGCGCGCCCCCTCCGCGACGTCCGTGGAGGAGTCGACCGGCGCCTCGAGAAGCTCGATCCCCAGCTCGGCCGACACCTCGCGCGCGAGCCGCACGCACGCCTCGGCGGCGGAGTCGGACTGGCACCAGACGGTCCCGACCCTCTTCAGCTCCGGCCGCAGCCGGCGGGCCAGGTGGAAGAGCTCCCGGACCGGCTGGAACGTCCCGATGCCGACGAGGTGGCGGGGGTGCCCGAGAGGGTCGCCCGGCGTCAGCCCGACCTTCGCGGCGAACGGGTCGGTGACGACGCAGAAGACGTGGAGCAGCCGCCCGTCGCGGTTCGCGTTCGCGAGCGCCTGGAGGGCCGGCGTCGAGACCGTCACGGCGGCGTCGAACCGTCCCCCGGCGATCTCCCTGGCGATCGCGTTCGCCGTCGCAAGGTCGTTCTCGGCGTTGAACCGCCGCACCTCGAGGCCGGCTCCTTCGCGGAAGCCCTGCTGCGAGAGGCCCTCGAGGACTCCCCGGACCCCGTCGTCGAGGATCTGCCGGCTCGTCATCTGGAAGAGGGCGAGTCGCGGGGCCCGGCCCGCCCTCGGCCGGCGGTGGCTCCAGTCGGAGGCGAGCAGGATCGCGGAGGCGGCCGCCGCCAGGAAGAGCCCGAGCGACAGCCTCCTCAGGGCGAAGAGCACGTCGAGCTCTCCGCCTCCAGCGTGAACCGGTCCCAGATCCGGGCGAACTCCCCTTCCATCTCGCGGAAGGCGGCGAGGATGCGCGGGTCGAAGTGGTCGGGGCTCGTCCGGCCGTCCCCCTTCACGATGGCCCGGACCGCTTTCTCGTGGCTGAAGCCGGGCTTGTAGGGGCGGAGGCTCCTCAGGGCGTCGTACTGGTCGCCGATGGCGAAGATCCTGGCCGCGAGCGGGATGGCCTCCCCGGCGAGGCCCTCCGGGTACCCGCCGCCGTCCCAGCGCTCGTGGTGCGACCGGGCGATCTCGACCCCCATCCTGACGGAGGCGTTCCTCGGGTACTCCACGAGGACGGATTCGAGGGTCTCTGCGCCGGCGGCGGCATGCGTCTTCATGACCGTCCACTCGTCCGGGGTGAGGGGTTCCCGCTTGAGGAGGACCGCGTCGGGGATGCAGACCTTCCCGATGTCGTGGAGCGGCGACGCCCACTCGATGATGTCGATGAAATCCCGGCCGATCCGCCGGGGGAAGGCGTTCCGCCCGTCCAGGTGCGCGGCCAGCACCCGGCAGTACTGGCGGACCCGGAAGAGGTGGGCTCCCGTGTCCTCGTCCCGCGACTCGGCGATCTTCGCGATCGCGAAGATCGTCGCCCGGTGCGCCTCGGAGATCTCCTTCACCTGCTCGGCGACCAGCTCGGAGAGGTGCCGGTTGTGCCGCTCGAGCTCCTTCCGGAGCGCGCGGAGGTTGAGGTGCGTCGTGATCCGCGCTTCCACCTCCTCGAAGTGGAAGGGCTTGGAGACGTAGTCGACGCCGCCGGCCGAGAACGCGCGCAGCTTGTCCTCGGTCTCCCCGAGGGCGCTGATGAAGATGACCGGGATGTCCCGGAAGCGGCTGTCGGCCTTCAGCTTCGCGCAGACCTCGTAGCCGTTCATCCCGGGCATGTTGATGTCGAGGAGGATCAGGTCGGGCGGCTCCGCCTCGACGGCCTGGAGGGCCAGGGCGCCGCTCGGCACTGGGCACGGCCGGTACCCCTGCTTCGCGAGCATCCTCCCCAGGAGGCGCAAGTTGGCGAGGGTGTCGTCGACGATCAGGATGTCCGCCTTCGGCTCGCTCACGGACGGTCCTCCGGACCCGCCCCGCCCTGGTCCGAGAGAAGGTCCCCGATCCGCTCGTACTCGAAGCGCTCGGCGAGGTCGCGGATCGTCCAGGCGGCCGCCGGGACGATCCGCGACAGCTCGTCCGCGAGGGCGAGGATCCGGTCCAGGTCTCCCCGGGAGGTCGCGGAACGGATCGCGTCGCGCAGCGGTTCGGGGATCTCCAGGAGCGCGGCCGGGGTCGCCACGGCCTCTTCCGTGCCGGCGCTCTCCATGACGTACCGGATTCCCAGCGCGTCGCCCACCTTCCGAAGGAGGTCCGGCTTGCCGAAGGGCTTGCTCACGAAGTCGGTCCCGCCGGCCTCCAGCACGCGGAGACGGTCCTCCTCGAAGGCGCTCGCCGTCACGGCGATGACCGGGACCTGCTCGCCGCCCTCGAGACCCCGGAGGGCCCGGATCGCCTCGAGGCCGTCCATCCCGGGCATCCGGAGGTCCATCAGGACGAGGTGGGGCCGCCACGCCTGGAAGGTGGCGAGCGCCTCCGCCCCGTCGTCCGCCGTGCGGACCTCGAACCCCACCCGCTCGAGCATCTGCGCGGCCACCTGGCGGTTCTCCTCGACGTCGTCCACCACGAGTAGGCGCCGCCGCTGCTCGGCCTCCGGCAGGCCGCGGATCCCGCCCGGCGGCGCCGACCCTGAGGCCGGGCCCCGCTCGTCGGCGAGGACGGCCACCTCCAGGGAAAAGACGCTCCCGACCCCGGGATGGCTCCGGACCGTGATCTCCCCGCCCATCAGCCGGGCGAACGCGCGGCTGATCGCGAGGCCGAGGCCCGTCCCTCCGGGGGAGCGGTCCCCGGAGCGCGCCTGCTCGAACTGCTGGAACAGCCGCGGGAGGTCTGCCTCCGCGATGCCGGATCCCGTGTCCTCCACGTCGAAGATCAGGCGGAGGTCGACCGCGGAGAAGGCGACGGACCGGGCCCGGACGAGGACGCCCCCCTGCCGCGTGAACTTCACGGCGTTGTCGAGGAGGTTGACGAGGATCTGACGCAGCTTGGTCCCGTCGACGAGGACGTCCCGGGGCAGGGTCCCGATCCGCCGGACCTCGAGCACCAGCCCCTTCTCCTCGGCCCGGTGGCGGAACATCCGCTCGACCTCCTCGAGGAGCGCGTGAAGGTCCGTCCGGACGGGGTGCAGGGTCGTCCGCCCGGCCTCGATCTTGGACATCTCGAGGATGTCGTTGAGGAGGGAGAGGAGGTGCTCGCCGCCCCGGCTGATCGCCCGGAGCTGCTCGTGCTGCCGGGGCGTCAACCCGGAGTCGCCGAGCAGGAGCTGCGAGAAGCCGAGGATCGAGTTCATCGGCGTCCGGATCTCGTGGCTCAAGTTGGCCAGGAACGAGGACTTGGCGAGGTTGGCGGCGTTGGCCCTGACGGCCAGCTCGTTCGCCCGCGCCGTCTCCCCCTGGAGCCTCGAGTTGAGCCTGCCGGCCTCTTCGAAGGCGGCCCGGATCTCGGCGGCGGCGGCTTCCTGGGCCTCTTCCGCTCCCTTGCGTTCCGTGACGTCCCGGCTGATTCCCAGGATTCCGATCAGCTCTCCGGAGGGCCCGTAGTAGGGCGTCTTGAACGTGTCCACGAGAATTCGCCGGCCGTCGGGGTACGAGACCCACTCCTCGTTGTGGCGCGGCCGGAGCTGGGCCAGCATCAGACGGTCCTGCTCCTGGAAGGAATCCGCGACCTCGCGGGGGAAGAGGTCGTAGGTCGAACGCCCCACGATCTCCTCCCGCGGGCGGCCCAGGAGCTCGGCGAACCGCGGGTTGCAGGCCAGGCAGACGCCGGCCGTGTCCTTGATGTAGACGAAGTCCGGGATGGAATCGAGGAGGCTCCGGATCAGGGCGTCCCGCCGCCGCAGCTCCGCCTCGGCCTGACGCCGCTCGGTGATGTCGACGAAGGTCACCACGGCCCCGACGACCCGGCCGTCGGACCGCTGCGGGAAGGACCAGTACTCCGACGGGAACGAGGTCCCGTCGGCCCGCCAGAACGGCTCGCCTTCCACGTGGGTCCCGGTCCCGGCGCGGAACGCCCGGTAGATCTGGCACGTCTCCTCCGCCAGGGGGCTCCCGTCCTCGCGGGTGTGGTGGATCAGCCGGTGCATGTTCCGCCCCAGCAGCTCCGAGGCGCTGCCGTATCCGAGCAGCCGCAGGCAGGAGGAGTTGCAGAAGGTGCAGTTGCCGTTCGTGTCGAGCCCGTAGATGGCTTCGGCGGTGGAGTCCAGCAGCAGCTGGAGCTTCTCCCTCTGCTCGTCGGCGGTGGCGAGCGCGCGCCGCTCGGCACGGGAGAGGGAGAAGAAGAGCTGGAGGAGCGCGAGGCTCGCGACGACTCCCGCCAGCAGGATCGCGTGCGGGCTGCTCCCGCCGACGCTGGCGATGAAGTCGGGGCGCGGCGTGGCCTTCAGGCGCCAGACCTTCCCGGCTACCTCGAGGCGCCGCCGGGTCGCCCACCCCTCCTCGGGCGCCGGAGAGGGGGTGCCGGTCGCGTAGAGGAGGTCCTCCGGCCTCTCGGAGTCGCCGTCGAAGAGCTGGAGGTTCAGGAAGCGCTGGGAATCCCCGACGATTCCCTCCATCAGGTTCTGCATCCGGAAAGCCATGTAAGGCCAGCCGAGGAAGGCCGCCCGCCGCTCGGCCACCGTGAAGAGGGGCATCCCCCGTCGATAGGCCGGAGCGTAGATCAGGGTCCCCGCCTGGACGCGGGTGGCCGTCTCCTGGTAGAGCTTCACCCGGGCGCTCAGCGTCACGACCCCGGTGTCCCGGGCCTGGGACATCGCGGCCCTCCGGATGCCCTCCGCGTACATGTCCCGGGAGAAGGCCCTCTGGTTCCGTTCGTCGAACGGCTCCAGGAAGATGATCGAGCTGACCCCTCCCTCGGGCGGCAGCGGGCCGCCGGGCTGGACCGTGTAGTCGGGGAACCCCTCCTCGCGCATCCGGCGGACGTGGGCGTCCAGCTCGCTCGCCGGCACCCACTCCGCGAAGCCCAGGCCCTGGACGCCGGGATTGAGCTGGTCCAGCTCCAGCCCGGCCGCGTACTGTCGCCAGTCGGCGCGGGTGATGCCGCGCGGGAGAAGGGAGACGAACTCGGCGGCGCCGCGGAGGATCTGGACGTGGGTCGACATCCGGTGCGTGATCCGCTCCGTCACGATGTCGACCTCGGCGTCGAAGCGGTCGCGGACCCGCTGCTGCTCGCCGTGCCGGACGAAGAGCCAGACCGACACCGTCATCGTCAGCGCCACGGCGAGGCCCAGCCACGGCAGCCAGGAGCGGTCCCTGAGGAGCCTGCGAAGCGAGGCGGCGAGGGGCCGGACCCGGCCGTCGGTCATCCGGGAACGCCCCCCGCCGGGGGGACCGCCGGGATCGAGAAGGAGAAGGTGGCCCCTTGCCCGACGGCGCCCTCGGCCCAGACCCGGCCGCCGTGGCGCTCCACGACGCGCTGGACCAGCGCGAGCCCGATCCCCGTCCCTTCGAACTCGGTCTCCCCGTGAAGGCGCTGGAAGACCCCGAAGAGCTTCCCCGCGTAGGCCATGTCGAAGCCCGCGCCGTTGTCTCGCACCCGGAAGACGACCTTTTCCCCCTCGACGGCTCCCTCGACCTCGACCACGGGACGCTCCGCCTTCGACGAGAACTTGACCGCGTTCGAGAGCAGGTTGACCCAGACCTGCTTCAGGAGCGCCTCGCTTCCCTGGACCGCGGGGAGGTCCCCGAGCCGGAAGTCGATCTTCGCGCGGAGCCCGGGGTCCGGGACCAGCTCCTCGAACGTCGCGCGGGCCAGCTCCTGCATCTCCACCCGGCCGCTCACCAGCTCGGTCCTCCCGGTCCTGGAGAAGGTCAGCAGGTCCTCGATCAGGCGCGCCATCTTCGTCACGTTCTTCCGGACCGTCTCGAGCAGCCGCTGGCCGTCCGGGCCGAGCGCCGCGCCGTGGTTCCTGACGGCCATCGCGGAGAAGCCCTCGATCGCCCGCAGCGGCGCTCGCAGGTCGTGGGAGACCGAGTAGGAGAAGGCCTCCAGCTCCCTGTTCGACGCCTTCAGCTGCTCCGTCCGCTCCTCCACCCGCCGTTCCAGGTCCGCGTTCAGCCGCTGGACCTGCTCCTCCGCCGCCTTCCGCTCCTCCACCTCGACCCGCAGCCGCACGTTGCTGGCCGCCAGCTCGCCGGTCCGGTGCTTGACCCGTTCCTCGAGGTCCGCGTTCATCCTCCGGAGCGAGCGGCGCAGCTCGGTGATGGCGAGATGCGTCTTGATGCGCGCCAGGATCTCGCCGGGCTGGAACGGCTTCGTGACGTAGTCGACGCCCCCCGCTTCGAAGGCCCGCACCTTGTCGTTCTGGTCGCCGATCGCGCTGAGGAAGATGACCGGCACCTCCCGCCAGCGGACGTCGGCCTGCAGCTTCGCGCAGACCTCGTAGCCGTTCATCCCGGGCATGTTGATGTCGAGGAGGATCAGGTCGGGCGCCTCGCTCTCGACCGCCTTGAGGGCGAGCGCCCCGTTCGGGACGGGCCGGCACTTGTAACCCTGCTTCCCGAGGATCCCGCTCAGGAGGCGCAGGTTGTCGGGGATGTCGTCGACGATCAGGATGTCGGCCGTCGGTTCGATCACGAGAGATCCTCCAGCCGCCCAGCGGCCCGGTCCGAGAGAAGAGCCGTGATCCGATCGTACTCGAACCGTTCGGCGAGGTCCCGCAGGACCGCGGCGGCGGCGGGGTCGCCGGCCGCCAGCTCGCCCGTCAGGCTCAGGAACCGGTCGAGGTCGGCCGTGACGACCGCGGTCCGGAGGGCCTCGAGGAGCGGCCCGGGGATGGGGCGGGCGAGCGGAGGCTCCGTCGGGGACGGCGCGGGCGCCGGCTCGACGTCGTCCACCACCAGGATGCGGCGGCGGGTCTCGCCGGGAGGGAGGCCGGCCACGTGGCGGGCCGGCGGGGTCGCCAGGGGAGCCGGGCGCGCCGCGGCGCCCACCGGCAGCGTCACGGTGAAGACGCTCCCCCGGCCCACCCGGCTGGCGACGGTGATCTCCCCGCCCAGGAGGTGGGCGAAGCCCCGGCTGATGGCCAGGCCCAGGCCGGTCCCGCCGGTCGTCTCCCGGCCGGTCCGGGTCTGCTCGAACCGCTGGAAGAGCCTCGGCAGCTCCTCCTCGGAGATGCCGGGGCCGCTGTCCTCGACCTCGACGACGAGGAGCCGCTCCGGACCGCCGGCCGGACCGGCCGCCACCCGGACCTTCAGGCCGCCCGTGGCCGTGAACTTCACCGCGTTGCCCACCAGGTTGATCAGGATCTGCCGGAGCTTTCTCTCGTCGGTGACGACGCGGCGGGGAAGGCCGGCCGGCCGCTCGACCTCGAAGGCGAGCCCCTTGGCCTCGGCCCGCATCCGGAACATCGACTCGACGTCCCAGAAGACGTTGTGGAGGTCGACCTCCGCCCGGTCCACCCCGACCCGCCCCGCCTCGATCTTCGACATCTCCAGGATGTCGTCGATGAGGCCCATCAGGTGCTCCCCGCTCCGGTTGATCGCCCGCAGCTGCTCCCGCTGGCGGGGGGCCAGGCCGGAGTCCCCGAGGAGGAGCTGCGAGAAGCCGAGGATCGCGTTCATCGGCGTCCGGATCTCGTGGGACATGCTGGCCAGGAAAACGCTCTTCGCGCGGTTCGCGGCCTCCGCGGCCTCCTTGGCCTCGCCCAGGCTCTTCGCCTCGCGGGCGAGGACGTGGTCGGTGATCTCCTGGATGGTCCCCGCCGAGCGGAGGGGCTTCCCGTCCCCGCCTTGCTCCGTCCGCCAGCGCGCCCTCACCCACTTGACCCGCCCGTCGGGGGTCAGCAGCCGGTGGTCGATCTCGTGGGGGTCCGGATCCGCGAAAGAGGCGGCGTACGCCTCCTGGACCCGCTCCCGGTCCTCGGGGTGGACGGCCTCGAAGAACGCCTCCGCGGAGGTCCCCCACGCCGCCTCGTCCCGTTCGAAGAGGCGGAAGATCTCCGGGGACCGGACGATGGTCCCGGTCGTCGCGTCGAGGTCCCAGCTCCCGAGGAGGGCGAGGGCCTGAGCCTGCTCCATGCGCTCCTTGCTGGCCAGGAGCTCGTCGGTGAGGCGCCGGCTCTCGGTGACGTCGGTCCAGACGGCGGCGATGCGCGGGAGACCGCGCAGGGTGATCCTCCGTGCGCGGACGTGGACGATCCGGACCTCCCCGTCGCGGCTCCGGTGCCGGTTCTCGAAATCGGCGCTCCCCTGATCGAGGATCCGCTCGATGTTCCGGCGGGTCGCTTCCGGCGAGAGTTCCGCCTGGATCCGGCCGATTCCCAGCCGGGCGAACTCCTCCCGGGTGTACCCGAGGTTGCGGTGCGCCGCCTCGTTGAATTCGAGGAAGCTCCCGGTCTCCGGATCGGCGAGGACGATCGAGTCCAGCGCCTGGCCGACGATGGAGGAGAAGATCTCCTCCCGGGCCCGGAGGGCCTCCTCGGCCTCCCTGCGCTCGGAGATGTCGCGGACGATGGAGAGCTTGCAGGCCCGTCCGGCGAGCTCGAAGGTCCGGGAGCTGACCTCGACGGGGAACGGCGTCCCGTCCTTGCGCCTGTGAGTGGTCTCGAAGACGGTCCCGGCCGGCCGGCCGGCCGCCTCGAAGTCTTCGTCCAGGGTCTCCGCCGATTCCGGCGCGCGGAGATCCCGGATGGTCAGCCGGAGCAGCTCGTCGGCGGAGTAGCCGTAGAGCGCAACGGCGCGGTCGTTGGCCTCGACGAGGCGGCGGTCCTCGTCCACGACGAGGATGGCGTCGTTCGCGTGGCGCATCACGAGGGCCAGCCGCGCGGCCGCCTCGACCCGGGCCTGTTCCGTCTCCCAATGCCTTCTCACCAGCGCGTGCTGGCGCTGGCTCCAGAGGAGGCGGATCAACCCCGCGCCGAACGCGAGCAGCAGGAGGAGGCCGAGGGCCAGCCGCCGCGCCTCTTGCCGGGTCGGCTCGTACGCCTCCTGGAGGTCCATCTTCGCCAGGAGGAGCCAGGGCGTGCCCGGGACCGCGCGGGCGGCTCCCAGGGAGGGGACGCCCCGGTAGTCGAGCCCCTCCAGGTAGCCGCCTTCGGGGGCGAGGGGCGAGCGGTCGTTCAGGAGGGAGGAAGGGCGGAAGGGGAGGCGCATCCCTGTGGGGGCGTCCGGCCTGTAGCGAAGGGGACCGAGCGTGACGAGCGCTGACCGCTCGCGGCGGACCAGGAGGCTCTCGGCCGTCTCGTTCTGGGAGGGCCAGAGCTTCAGCAGCGGGAAAAGGTGGGAGCCCGCGTCGATCCTGAGGGAGACGGCGCCGGCGAAAGAGGTGCCGTCCGCCGAGTGCAGGGGCGCCACGAGGTCCAGGTAGGCCGCGGTGCCCTCGACGGGATGGAGGTCGCCGACGACCAC
Organism: uncultured Acidobacteriota bacterium; assembly: GCA_903845115.1. GTDB lineage: Bacteria > Acidobacteriota > Thermoanaerobaculia > UBA5066 > UBA5066 > CAIMWE01. Next base: position 14,358 of record CAIMWE010000102.1, read on the forward strand.
GCCGTTCGTCCGGCGCGCCTCGTGGAGCAGACCCGGAGGCAGCGCCTGCCCCGAGGCGGACCCGGGCGGCAGCTCGAGGACTGGCCGGAGCTCGCGGTCGAAGAGAGTCAGCGCCTCGTAGCCGTAGGCGATCCTCAGCTTCTCGAGATAGGCCTCCAGCCGGGAGACGGCTCCTCCGGCCGGCCGGGGGCCGGCGGCCAGCTCGGATTCCGGCACGAGGAGAGTCAGCTCGGTCAGGACCCGCGCGTCACTCACCCGCTCCCGGTACCAAAGCGCGATCTGGAGGCTCTTGTATTCGGCGACCGCGTTGAGCTCGGCGGTCAGCTCGCCCCTCTCCTGATCGACGTGGATCCGGAGGTAGACGCCTGCCAGGAGGAGGACGGAAGCCAGGAACGCGAAGAGGATGGCGATCACCAGGTGCCGCTTCCGGCGCTCCGGGTCCGGGAACTCCGCGGTCCGCTTCAACTCCCCGAATACCAGGCTGTCGGCCTCTTCCCTCAGCCCGGAAGCCACGGCGAGCGCCGCGCCGAGCGCCGCGAGGGCGGCGGAGGCCGGGAACCACAGCGGCCTCGTCCCGCTACCGAGGAAGAACGGCAGGCCGGCGAGGATCGCGATGGCGGTGACCGTGCAGGTGGCGGCCACGACCAGGGCGGCCAGCAGGCCGGCCCTCCGCCAGAAGGAGCGCAGGGCCCGGCCGCGGGCGAGCGCCAGGAGGCTCAGCGAGGAGAGGAGCAGCATCGTGGCCGCCGCGGGAGTCATGTGAGTGACCGACGTTCCGGCGGCGCCGGCGGCGTTGCTCGCGAGGAGCCGCTCCCAGTCCCAGCGGGCGCCGGGCCAGGCCGCGTTCCGGAGGCCCAGGACGATCGCGGCCGTTCCCGCGGCACCGGAGGCGAGGAGGGCGGCCGCGCGCGCCGCCGCATTCCCGGGGCCGGCCTGGAGGGCACCGAAGGCGGCGCAGAGGAGGAGGAGCGCCAGGGCGGTGGCGGGAGCGATCAGGCCCGGGCCGCCGTGGTGGAAGGCGAGGGGATCGCCGAGCCACATCCCCACGAGGAAGACGAGCGCCACGCCACCGGCCACCGCGGTGCCCAGCGCCGCCAGGATCCGTTCGGGCCGGCTGGTGCTCCCGTCAGGCATCGTCCGGACCGTCCTCGAGCAGGGTCGCCAGCCGCTCGTACTCGAATCGCTCGGCCAGGTCGCGGAGCTTCGCGGCGGCTCCAGGATCGCTCGTCTCCACCTCGTCCAGCAGCGCGAGGATCCGCTCCAGGTCCCCGCGCGCGACGGCGGCGAGGATCGCGGCGCGGAGCGGACCGGGCAAGGCCCGGAAGGGAGGCGCGCCGGCCTCGGCCGCCCCGGCGCCGGCCCTTTCGCTCCCGTCGGCGGACCGGCCGGCCAGGAGGTCGGCGACGGTGCGGAGCAGGCCGGTCTCGCGGAACGGCTTGCCGATGAACGCGTCGCCCCCGGCTTCCTCGACCCGCTGCCGGTCTTCCTGGAAGGTGCCCGCCGTGACGGCGACGATGAGGGCGTGCCGCCCCTCGGGCGTGCCGCGGATCGTCCGGATCGCCTCGAGGCCGTCCACGCCGGGCATCCGGATGTCCATCATGACGAGATCGGGCCGCCACGCGGCGAAGAGGTCGATCGCCTCGCGGCCGTCGTCGGCGGTCCTCACCTCGAAGCCGGCGCGCGAGAGCATCGCGGAGAGGACCTCGCGGTTCTCGGCCACGTCGTCCGCCACCAGGATCCTCGCCGGGAGCCCGTCGGGCCGCGGCCGCCCGAACCGCGGGTGCCGGTCCCCGCTCGGAGAGGCGGGTAGCCCGGAGCAACGTTCCACGGCGACGTCCACGTTGAAGATGCTGCCGGACCCGACGCGGCTCCTGACCGTGATCTCGCCGTCCATCAGCTTCGCGAAGCCCTGGCTGATGGCGAGTCCCAGGCCGGTCCCCGTGCGGGCCTCCCGGCCGCTCCGGGTCTGCTCGAATTGCCGGAAGAGGAGGGGCAGCTCCTCGGGGGGGATCCCCGGGCCGGTGTCCTCGACGCCGATCAGGAGGCGGGAGCCCCCCCTGGAATCGCCGCGGGTCCAGGCTCGGGCCGTCACGCTGCCGCTCTTCGTGAACTTCACGGCATTGCCGAACAGGTTGATCAGGATCTGACGCAGCTTCCCCTCGTCGGTCACGACGTACCGGGGCAGGTCCTGGGCCCGTTCCATGCGAAGGACCAGCCCCTTCTCCGTGGCCTTCAGCCGGACGAGGGTCTCCACGTCCCAGAAGAGGGCGTGGAGGTCCACCACGGAAGGGTTCAGGACGACGCGGCCGGCCTCGATCTTGGACATCTCCAGGATGTCGTCGATGAGGGTCAGGAGGTGGTCGCCGCTCCTGCTGATCGCCTGGAGATGCGCCTGCTGCCGGGGATTGAGCCCCGGGTCGCCGAGGAGCAGCTGCGAGAAGCCGAGGATCGCGTTCATGGGCGTCCGGATCTCGTGCGACATGCTCGCGAGAAACGCGCTCTTGGCCCGGTTCGCGGCCTCGGCGGCATCCTTGGCTAGGGCGAGGACCTTCGCCTGGCGCGCCAGCACGTGATCGGTGATGTCCTGGGCGGTGCCGGTCGAACGGACGGGCTGGCCGTCGCCGGCGTACTCCGTCCGGCCTCTCCCGCGGACCCACTTGACCCGCCCGTCCGGCATCAGGAGGCGGTAGTCGACCTCGATGGGCCCCCTGCCGGCGACGGAGCTCTCGAACGCCGCGATGACCGCGTCCCGGTCTTCCGCGTGGATCGTGGCCAGGAACCCCTCGTAGGAAGCCTGGACCCGGGCCGGGTCGACCTCGAACAGCTGGTACATCTCCGGGGACCACGCCAGCGTTCCCCTCTTCAGGTCGAGCTCCCAGTATCCGAGACTGGCCAGCGCCTGGGCCTCCTCCAGCCTCCTCTTGCTCGCCTCCAGCGCGAGCTGCACCCGTTTCAGCTCCGTGATGTCGATGACGGAGGCGACGAGGCAGACGGGGCGGCCGTCCGGATCCTGGATCCTCCTGGCCTCGACGTGGGCCGCGAAGGTCGTCCCGTCCTTCCTCCTTGCGGTCTGCTCGCCGACCCACACGGTCCCTTGCATGATGAGGGCCACCGCCGCCGCGGCTGCGGCCGGGTCCCGCCAGAAGTCGAGGATCGGGCGGTCGAGCACCTCGGAAGCGGAGGCGTACCCCCAGTCCCTCAGGAAGGCGGTGTTGACGTAGCTCAGCCTCCCGTCGAGGCCGGCCATCGCCATCGGGTTGAGGGACGACACGAGGGCGCTCTCCTGGACGCGGAGATGGCCCGCGAGCCTCCACTCCTCGGTGACGTCCCTCATGGTGGAGAAGACCCTGTAAGGGGAGGCCTCGTCCCGCCGGAACTGGGGGACGGCGGTCACCACGAGCCAGGTCGTTCCGTCTCTCCCCGGGATGCGGATTCCCACGACGCGGTCCTGGACCAGCTTCCCCGTCCGGAGGGCGACGATCGGCGGGTGCTCGTCAAACGGAAGGGGAGAGCCGTCCTCCCGGACGAGCTCCAGGTCGGGCAAGAACGAGGCGCGTCCCCGCATCCGGGCGAGCGTCAGGCCGAGCATCCGCTCCGCCGCCGGGTTCGCCGTGATGATCTCCCCGGACGCCTCCCGGTAGATGACGCCGAGGGTCATCGCGTCGAACAGCGAACGGAAGCGGGCCTCGCTGTCGCGGAGCGCCTCCTCGGCCTTCCGGCGCGCCGAGATGTCCCTCGTGACGCCGAGGATCTGCGTGACCCGGCCCGAGGGGTCGCTCAGGAAAGTCGTCACGACCTCGGTCTCCACCGTGGTCCCGTCCTTCCGGGGCTGGGTCGCCTGCAAGACGGTGGTCCGCTGGGACTCGTCTCCGCCTTCGGTCGCGCGGATCCTCGCCTCGAGGAGCGCGGAAATTTTCTGGGCGGACTCCTGCGAGAGAGCGGTTTCCAGGGGCAGCGCCATCACTTCCGCCTGGGTGTATCCCCGGAGCTGCAGGACCGACGGGCTGATGTAGGTGAACCGGCGGGAGGCGACGTCGCCCAGCCAGATGACGTCCTTCGAGTTCTCTGCGAGGAGGCGGAAGCGTCTCTCGCTGTCGAGAAGAGCCCGGGCGCTTCGCCTCGCCTCGGTGACGTCCCGGAGGAAGGCATAGGAGTGGACGCCGGTTTCGCCGCGGGCCGGCGAGACGCTCACCTCGACGTCCTTCACCGAGCCGTCGCGGCACCGCCATCCTCCCTCGAACCGGACCTGGCCCGACTCGAGGATCTGCCCCATCATCTCCGGGACGCTCCTCCCGGGAGGTGGGATCGCGTGGTCGGCGACCCGCTCTCCGAGCAGCTCGGCGCGGGACCACCCCGCCATCGCGCAGAGGGCCTCGTTGACCTCCAGGAACCGCCCCTCGACGCTCAAGACGGCGAACCCGTCCATCGACGTATCGAGGGCGGCCTGGTAGCGGAACCGGCTCGTCTCGTCCCGGGCCGGGACGCTCCTATCCACCGGTCCCGCTTCTTCCCGGGACCCCGCCCAGCGGCCCGGGCACGCCCCCGAGGGAAGGGGCGCCCTGGGCGCTCGCGAGGGCCTCCCTCATCCGCTCCATCTCGCGGCTCAGCTCCGCCTCCGCCCGCTTCAGGTCCGAGATGTCGATCACGGAACCGACGAGGCAGAGGGGCTGGCCGTCCGGGGCCTTGACCATGGTGCCCAGGACCCGCGCGTCGAAGAACGACCCGTCCTTCCGCTTCGCGACCATCTCTCCGATCCAGCTCTTCCCCTCCAGGACCTGCGCCATCGGCGCCGCGGAGGCGGCCGGGTCCCGCCAGAAGTCGACGACGGGACGGCCGAGCACCTCGGAAAGCGAGCCGTATCCCCAGTACTTCAGGAAGGCGTCGTTGGCGTAGGTGAGCGACCCGTCGAGGCTGGCCAGGGTCATCGCGTTGATCGACGACGCGAGGGCGGCCTCCTTCAGCCGGAGCTGGCTCGCCGTCTTCCGCTCCTCCGTGACGTCCCTGAAGGTGGTCAAGACCCTGAACGGGGACGCTTCGCCCGGCCGGAACTGGGGGATGGCGTTCCCCTCGACCCAGGTGATCCCGTCCCTACCCCGGGCCTGGAAGCCCAAGATCCAGTTCTGGAAGAGGGCGCCCGTCCGGAGGGCGACGATCGGCGGGTACTCCTTCCGGGGAAGGGGAGAGCCGTCCTCCCTGAAGAACTCGAGGTCCGGTTCGAGCGAGGGGCGCCCCCGCATCTCGTCGAGCGTCAGGCCGATGATCCGCTCGGCAGCGGGGTTCGCGGCGACGACCTCGCCGAAGGCGTCCCGGTAGACGACGCCGAGGGGGATGGTCTCGAACAACGCGCGGAAGCGTTCCTCGCGCTCCCGGAGCCTCTTCTCGGCCCTCCGCCGCACCGAGATGTCCCTCGTGACGCCGAGAATCTGGACGACCTTCCCGGAGGAGTCGCTCACGAGCGTGGTGACGATCTCCGTCTCCACCGTGGTGCCGTCCCTCCGTGGCTGGATCCCCTCCGAGACGTCCGTCCTCTGCGACTCGTCCCCTCCCTCCACCGCCCGGATCCTCGCGTTGAAGACCGCGTCCATCGCCCGGGCCGAATCCGGCGTCAGGGCTGCCTCCGCCGGCCGGCTCATGACCTCGGCCGGGGTGAATCCCCGCAGCTGGAAGACCGACGGGCTGACGTAGGTGAGCCGGCGAGTGGCGACGTCGAGGAGCCAGATGACGTCGTTCGAGTTCTCCGCGATGAGGCGGAAGCGCCGTTCGCTCTCGGAGAGCTCCTTCCGGGCCTCGACCCGCTCCGTGATGTCCCGGAGGAAGGCGAAGAAGAGAGTGTCGCCCCCGACGACTGCCGTCGTGATGCTCACCTCGACGTCGAGGAGGGCGCCGTCGCGGCACCGCCAGCCCCCCTCGAAGCGCCCGCTCCCCGCCCGGACGATCTCCGCCATCCTCTCCGGGACGCTGATCCCCGGCGGCGGGACGGCGAAGTCGGTCAGGTGCCCGGTGAGCATCTCGGCGTGCGAGGAGCGGCTCATCGAGCAGAGGGCGTCGTTGACCTCCAGGAACTCCCCGCCGGGACCGACGACGGCGAAACCGTCCATCGACGTCTGGAGGGCGATCCGGTAGCGGAGCCCCATCTCGTTGGCTTCGGTCGGGGTCTCTCTATCCATCGGTGTCCCTCTCTTCCAGGAGCTCGAGCAGCCGGCCGTACTCGAACAGGCCGGCGAGCTCGCGCACGCGGATCGCGGCCGCCGGGGCTTCCCTCTCCAGGAGCCCGGCGAGCTCCAGGACCCGGTCGAGGTCGGCCCGGACGACGGCGGCCCGGAGCTCCCCGCGGAGCGGTCCGGGCACGCCCCCGAGGGAAGGGGCGCCCGGGGTGCTCGCGAGGGCCTCCTCGCCGTCGCTCGAGGAGACGAACCGGCGCTCCAGGAGCGTGCCGACGGTGTCGAGCAGGTCGGCCTCGCGGAACGGCTTGGCGAGGAACGCGTCGCCCCCGGCCTCCTCCACGCGCTTCCGGTCCTCCTGGAACGTGCTCGCGGTGACGGCGACGATCGGGACATGTCGTCCTTCCGGCGTGCCGCGGATCGCCCGGATCGCCTCGAGGCCGTCCACGCCGGGCATCCAGACGTCCATCAGGACGAGGTTGGGGCGCCACGCCGAGAAGAGGTCGATGGCCTCCCGGCCGTCGTCGGCCGTCCTCACCTCGAAGCCGGCGCGGGAGAGCATCCCGCAGAGGACCTCGCGGTTCTCGGCCAGGTCGTCCGCCACCAGGATGCGCCGGAGGGCCGGGTCCGGCGAGGAACGCTCCACCGGGTGGCCATTCCCTTTCGGAGGGGCCGGCGCCTCCGCGCTCGGTCCCACGGCGACGTCCACGTTGAAGATGCTCCCGGAGCCGACGCGGCTCCGGACGGTGATCTCGCCTCCCATCAGCCCCGCGAAGCCCTGGCTGATGGCGAGGCCCAGCCCCGTCCCCGTCCGGGCGGCCTGCCCGCTCCGGGTCTGCTCGAAACGGTGGAAGAGGAGAGGGAGGTCCTCCGGGGGAATCCCGGGCCCGGTGTCCTCGACCCCGATCAGGAGGCGGGTCTCGCCGGAGGAGGCGGGGCGGCTCCACGCCCGGACCGTCACGCTGCCGGCCGTCGTGAACTTCACGGCGTTGCCGATCAGGTTGATCAGGATCTGCCTCAGCTTCACCTCGTCGGTCACGACGTACCGGGGCAGGTCCGAAGCCCGCTCGACGCGCAGGTTCAGCCCCTTTCCGGACGCTTTCAGCCGGAAGAGGGTCTCGAGGTCCCAGAAGAAGGCGTGGAGGTCCACCTCCGCCGGATTGAGGGTGATGCGGCCGGCCTCGATCTTGGACATCTCGAGGACGTCGTCGATGAGGGTCAGGAGGTGCTCCCCGCTCCGGTTGATCGAGCGGAGCTGCTCCAGCTGTCCGGCGGTCAGGCCCGGGTCGCCCAGCAGGAGCTGCGAGAAGCCGAGGATCGCGTTCATGGGCGTCCGGATCTCGTGGGACATGCTGGCGAGGAACGCGCTCTTGGCCCGGTTCGCCGCCTCGGCCGCGTTCTTCGCCTCCGCGAGCCGGTGCGCCTCCAGGGCGAGCCGGTGGTCGGTGATGTCCTGGATGGTGCCGGACGAACGGATGGGCGTGCCGTCCGGGGCGTACTCGGTCCGGCTCTGTTCGTGGACCCACTTGACCCGGCCGTCGGACATCCGGAGGCGGTATTCGATCGTGCAGAGGGTCCTCTCGGCGACGGACTTCGCGTGGGCCGCGTTCGCCGCCTCCCGGTCGTCCGGGTGGATCGTGGCCAGGAGGGTCTCGCCGGCGGTGCGCGATTCCGCCGGGCCCAGCTCGAAGATGCTGAAGATCTCCGGGGAGCAGGCGAACTCCCCGGGGAGGAGGTCCCATTTCCAGTGGCCGAGGAGGGCCGCCCTCTGGGCCTCCTCCAGCCGCTCCTGGTTCGCCATGAGCGCGAGCTCGGCCTCCTTCAGCTCGGTGACGTCGGTGCAGGCGCCCGACAGCCGGACGACCCTTCCCGACTCGTCCTTCGTTCCGGCGCCGACGTCGCGCCACCAGGCGTACGAGCCGTCGGTCCGCCGGACCCGGAACTCCAGGGCGAAGGGCGTCCCCTCCCTGGCGTGGTCCCGGATGGTGGCGGCGACGCGGGACCGGTCGTCAGGGTGGGTCAGCTCCAGGAAGGCGGCCGCCGTCAGCGGCGACCGGTCGACTGCGATCGCCATTCCCAGGTCGACGTAGCCCGACCACTCCAGCCGGCCGGTGCCGAGGTCCCACTCCCAGATCGTCACCTTCCCCGAGGCGGTGGCGGTCTCGAGCAACTCCTTCTCCCGGCGCAGCTCCGCCTCGATCCTCTTTCTCTCGGTGACGTCCCGGAGGAAGGCATAGGAGTGGACGCCGGCTTCGCCGCGGGCCGGCGAGACGCTCACCTCGACGTCCCTCACCGAGCCGTCGCGGCACCGCCATCCCGCCTCGAACCGGCCCCGTCCCGACTCGAGGATCTGCCGCATGATCTCCGGGACGCTCCTCCCGGGGGGAGGGATCGCGTGGTCGGCGAGCCGCTCTCCGAGCAGCTCGGCGCGGGAGCAGCCCGTCATCGCGCAGAGGGCGCCGTTGGCCTCCAGGAACCGCCCGTCGACGCTCACGACGAAGAAGCCGTCCATCGACGTCTCGAGGGCGGCCTGGTACTGGAGCCGCGTCGCTTCGGCCGCGGGCGGGAGGTCGCTAGCCGTCGGCATTCCGCTTCCCCAGGATCTCCAGCAGCTGCCGGTACTCGAAGCGCTCGGCGAGGTCGCGGACGAGCGCGGCGGCCATCGGGTCTTCCCTCTCCAGGAGCGCGGCGAGGTCCAGGACGCGGCCGAGGTCGGCCCTCACGACGGCGGCCCACAGCTCCCCGCGGAGCGGCTCCGGGATCTCGGGGATCGCCGTCGGGATCTCGGAGGCCTCCTCCCCGTCCGCCTCGGTCTCCATGGCGTACTCCACCCCCAGCGCGGTCCCCACCTGCCAGAGGAGGTCGGCCTCCCGGAAGGGCTTGCCGAGGATCCCGTTCCCTCCCGCCTCCAGCACTCGTTTCCGGTCCTCCTCCGGGGCGCCCCCCGTCAGCGCGAGGACGGGGACGGATTCCCCGCCCTCGAGCTTCCGGAGGGTCCGGATCGCCTCGAGCCCCACCATCCCGGGCATCCTCAGGTCCATGAGGACGGCGTTCGGCCGCCACTCCCGGAAGAGCGCGAGGGCGCCGGCGCCGTCGTTCGCGGTCCGGACCTGGAACCCCACGCGCCGGAGCATCGCCGAGGCGACCTCCCGGTTGGCGGCGGTGTCGTCCGCCACCAGGACTCGCCTCCGTCCCTCGCCCTGCGGCAGGCCCCGGACCCGCCCGGTCGGCGGCGACTCGCGGGGGGTGGCCTGCTCGTCGACGGCGGCGCTCACCTCCACCGTGAAGACGCTCCCCACGCCGGGCCGGCTCCGGACCGTGATGTCCCCGCCCATCTGCCTGGCGAAGGCGCGGCCGAGCGCGAGGCCCAGGCCGGTCCCTCCGGCGGGCTCGGCAACGTCGTGCGCCCTCTCGAACCGCTGGAACAACCGGGGGAGGTCGTTCTCGGCGATTCCGGGCCCGGTGTCCTCGATGTCGACGATCAGGCGGATCTCGCCGACGCGGGAGGAGACCGACCGGACGGTGACGAGGACGCCCCCCTGCCGGGTGAACTTCATCGCGTTGCCGAGGAGCTTGCCGAGGATCTCCCGGAGCTTCGTCTCGTCGATCACGACGTGTCGCGGAAGCGCGCCGACCCTCTGGATCTCGAACGAGAGGCTCTTCTCCTGGGCCCGGGGACGGAAGGTCCTCTCGACGTCCTCCAGGAGGAGGGGGAGGTCGACGGAGACCGGGTTCAGGGTCGACGGCCCGGCCACGATCCGGGACGCCTCGAGGAGGTCGTTGATCAGCTCCAGGAGGTGCTCGCCGCCGCGGCGAATCGCGTCGAGGTGCTCCCGCTGCACGCGGGTCAGCCCCCTGTCGTCCATCATCAGCTGGGAGAAGCCGAGGACGGCGTTGAGCGGGGTGCGGATCTCGTGCGAGATGTTCGCGAGGAAGGCGCTCTTGGCCCGGTTGGCCTGCTCCGCCTCGTCCTTCGCCTTCTCGAGCTGCCGCTCCACCTCCTTCCGTTCCGAGAGGTCTAGGTTCACGGCGACGAACCCGGAGACCTCTCCCGTCTCGCTCCGGAGGGGGGAGATCGAGGTGGACTCCCAGAAGAGGTCGCCGTTCTTGCGGCGGTTGCAGATCTCCCCGCGCCAGGTCTCGCCCTTCAGGATCGTGCCCCACAGCTCGTCGTAGAAGGAGACGGCGTGGAGGCCCGACTTGAGGATCCGCGGGTTCTGCCCGATCCCCTCCCGGGCGCTGAAGCCGGTCGAGGACTCGAACGCCGGGTTCACGTACTCGATCCGCCCGTCGCGATCGGTCACGATGACGGCCGCGGGACTCTGCGTCACGGCGAGGGAGAGCTTCCGGAGCGTGGCCTCCGACTCCAGGCGCTCGCACGTGACGCCGACCTGGAGGCTGACCTGCCGCATCACCTCGAGGTCGTCGGGCGCGACCCCCCCGTCCCCTTCCCCGAGGAACTCGAGGATCGCGAAGATCCGGTCCCGGGTGGAGACCGGCAGGGCGCAGACGTACCCGAGGCCCGCCGCTCTCGCGATCGCATCGCGGCGAAAGAGGTGGGGAGGCGGTGGGAGAGCCGTCCACGCGGGGAGACCGGACTCCAGGGCGCTCCGGAAGAAGGCGTCGGACTGCCCGAGCTGCGAGGGGGCCGCGACCTTGAGGAAGTCCTGGAACCTCTCGCTGTCGGTGAGGTGCCAGTAGCCGCTGTCGACGAGCCGCCCGGTCGAGGTCTCGAGCAGGAAGGCGTGCCCGACCGGCCAGCCCCAGTGGCCCGCGACGCAGCGGATCGCGCCGAGGAGGGCCTCGCCGGAGGACCTGGCGGCGTTCGCGGCCGACGCCACGTCCCTGAGCAGCTCGGCGCGCTGCTCGCTGACGAGGAGCTGGGCCGTCCGCTCCTTCACGAGCATCTCGAGGTCCGCCCGGTACTTCCCCAGCTCGTCGTCGACCCTCGCCTTCTCGTCGCGGAGCCGCTTCGCCGCGAGGGCGAGCTCCACGGCCCCCGCGAGCCGGCCGAGCCGGTCCTTCACGAGGAAATCGGAGGCCCCGGCCCTCATGCACTGGACGACCGTCTCCTCCCTCGCGTCGCCGGTCACGACGAGGAACGGGACGTCGACGGCCTGGATGCGGAGGAGCTCCAGCGCCCGGAGGGCCCCGAAGCCGGGAATCGCCAGGTCGGCCAGGATGACCTCGGGCCGGGCCGAAAGGGCGGAGAGGTAGGCCTCCTCGGTCTCGACCCGCTCCCACTCCGGGTGAAGGCCCGCCTGGCGGAGCTCGAAGAGCATCAGCTCCGCGTCGGCCGGCTCGTCCTCGACGATCAGGACTTTCAGGGGCGTGGGCAAGGCGGCCTCGTCATCGCGGCGCCGTCACGGCGTGGAGCCGGTCTCCCGCATCCGGATCTCGACCCGGACGCCGGGGCCGTCGCTCCGGTTCTCGAGCCGGACCGAGCCGCCCGCCTCGGCGACGAGGAGGGCCACGTACGCCAGGCCGAGACCGGTGCCGGGCAGCTCCCCGGTCGGCCTCGCCTCGAGCTGGTAGCCGGGGCGCCAGAGGCTCTTCAGGGCCTCCGGCGGAAGGTGAACGCCGTCGTCGAGGACGTCGAGGCAGACCCCGCCGCCCTCCGGCCGGCGGAGGCACAGCAGCAGGCTGGGCTGGCCCTCCGGGTGGGCTCGCAGGGAGTTCCGGAAGAGCTCGAAGAGGACCGGCTCCAGGCGGCTGGCGGAGAGGGGGAACGGCGCGTCGCCTCCTCCCTCCCCGAGGCCGGTCACCGTGACGGGCGTTTCGATCCCGGCGAGGTCGGCGGCCCTCCGGGCGATCCCGGGAAGCGCGGCCGCGGCGCACGGCTCCTCGGGGCCGATGAAGGCCGTCTGCTGCGAGAACGTAAGCAGGTCGAGGACGTGCTGCCGGAGCCGGTCCGACTGCGAGGTCATCTCGGCGACCCACTCGTCGAGCTCGCCCGGGGCGAGCGTCTGCCGGTCGTGGGAGATCACGTCGAGCGCGCCGAGGATCCCGTTCAGGGGGGTGCGGAGCTTGTGGCCGAGGACGTGCCCGATCGTCCAGGAGTCGCGAAAGGAGCTGACGGCCGGCGTGACGTCGCGGAGGCAGATCGACGTTCCGTCCGTCCCCCCGTCGAAGAGGTCGACGCGGAGCCAGAGGGGGGCGGCGGCCGCCGTCCCCGGGCGGACGAGGTGCCGGTCGATCCTCTCCGCGAAGGGGGGAGGCCAGCCGGCGAAGGCGTCCTCGGGGCTGGCGACGTAGAGGGCCAGCGCCCGCTCGAGGAAGGAGACCCCGGCGTCCGCGGGCGGGGCCGGAAGGCCGAGGAGCCGCCGGGCCGCCTCGTTCGTCCAGGCCGTCGTCCCGTCCGGACGGAGGAGGAGGATCCCGTCCTCGCTCCCCTCGGCGAGCCAGGTGAGGCGGGCCCTCTCGTCCGCGAGGCGGCGGTACCGGTTGACCTTCGAGAGGGTCCTGAGCCTGGCCCGCAGCTCCGGCACGCTGATCGGCTTGCCGAGGAACTCGTCGGCCCCGGCGCCCAGCGCCTCGAGGCGGGAGGCCCGGTCGTCGAGCGAGGTCACCACGACGATCGAGACCTCGGCCAGGACCGGGCTGGCGCGCAGCCGCTTTAGGACCTCGATCCCGCTCATGCCGGGCATGACGAGGTCGAGGAGGATGACGTCCGGGGGCGTCCGGGCGGCCTTCTCGAGCCCGTCGGCCCCGTTCGTCGCTGTCTCGACGTCGTATCCGGTGCCGGCGAGCGCTGACTGGACGGTCTGGAGCGCGTACGGGTTGTCGTCGATCAGGAGGACGCGGAATGCGGAGATGGTGCAACTCCTCAATGTACCGCCGGGCGGTAACCACGTGAATTATGGGGACGGCGGGTCGATCCGTCCGTCAGACGAAGGAGCACCGGGGAGTAGGCGAAACACTCTTCTGAGTATAAGGGTTTGTCCTGCGTTTGGCGGGGTGGGACCGGGCCTCTTCCCTTGTCCGGCCCGTAGGCCCCTCCCGTCAGGTCGGGGCGGGCTCCAGGCACCGCACGCGGTCGCGTCCCTCGTCCTTGGCGAGGTAGAGCGCCCGGTCGGCGGCCGAGACGAGGAGGTCGGCGGTGACGGGCTCTCCCGGCTTTGCCGCGACGCCGATGCTCACGGTGACCGGGAGCGAGCCAGAGGGAAGGTCCACGGGGAGGGCCGACACCGCGGCCCTGATCCGCTCGGCGACCGCCAGCCCCGTCGTCCGGTCCGCGCCCGGGAGCACCGCGAGGAACTCCTCCCCGCCGACGCGCCCGACGACGTCCGAGTCGCGGAGCGCCGAGGTCATGCGGCGAGCGATCTCGACGAGGACGGAGTCGCCCGCCTGGTGCCCGTACCGGTCGTTGACGAGCTTGAAGTGGTCGACGTCGCAGAGGGCGACGGCCACCGACGTCCGGCTCCGCCGCGCCCGGGACAGCTCGCGCTCGAGCGTCTCGAGGATGGCGCGGCGCGAGAGGACGCCGGTGAGGGCGTCGTGGGCGGCCTGCTCGCGGTAGGCCTCCCGGGACGCCGTCAGCTCGGCCTCCAGCTCCAGGATCCTCTTCCCGGCGCGGAGCCGGACGCGGAGCTCCTCGGGCTCGAACGGCTTGGTGATGAAATCGTCGGCCCCCGCCTCCATCCCTTCGACGAGAGCGTCCCGGCTCCCGAGGGCCGTCAGGAGGATGACGTAGAAGTAGCCGGGTCTGTCCTGCCGGCGGAGGTCGGCGCAGATCGCCGGGCCCTCCCGTCCGGGCATCTTCCAGTCCAGGATGACGAGCCGGGGGCTCTCCTCTGACATCAGGACGCTCCACGCGGCGTCCCCGTCGGCCACGGCCGTCACTTCGTAGCCCCAGTGCCCGAGGACCGCCGACAGGGCCAGCCTCGACACGGCGTCGTCGTCCGCCACGAGGATCTTCACGAGAGCAGCTCGCTCGCTTCGAGGGCCGTCCGGAGCCTCTCGAGCTCGTGCCGGAGCGAGGGGAAGGCCATCCTCACCGCGTCGATCCCGTCCGTGCGGAGCGCCGCCTCCAGCCCCTGCGCCTTCGCCCGGAAGGCCTCGCCGCCGAGAGTCGCGGAAGCCCCCCGGAGGGCGTGGAGGTCGTGGGCCACCGCCGCGGCGTCGCAGGATTCCAGGCCGGCCTCGAGATGCGCGAGCTGCCGCGGGGCATCCGCCAGGAAGAGCCGGACGACCTCTCCGGCGGTCTCGGCGTCCCCCATCACCCGCGACAGGAGCTGCCCGGCGTCGAACACGGGGAGGGAGCCTTCCGTCGGACCGCTCCCCGCGGGCGGCGCGGGAACCTCTCCTGCAGCCTCGCCGTGCAGGTAGCGGTCCAGGGTCAGGATCAGCTCGTTCGGGCGGATCGGCTTCGACAGGTAGTCGTTCATCCCGGCCTCCAGGCACCTTTTCCTGTCGTCCGGCATCGCGCCTGCCGTCATGGCGACGATCGGGATGGCGGGGTCCAGCGCACGCGACCGGGGATCCCGGATCGCGCTCGTCGCTTCCAGCCCGTCCATCTCCGGCATCTGAACGTCCATGAGCACCACGTCGTAGTGGGCGCGCCGGAGGGCGGCGACCGCCTCGCGGCCGTTCCGGGCGAGCTCCGCGGCGAGGCCCAGCCGCTCCAGGAGGGCCAGGGCCACCTCCTGGTTGACCGGGTTGTCCTCCACGAGAAGGGCGCGGGCCCCGCCGTAGTCCCGCTCCGGGACGGGCTGCCCGGACCCGCCGGGCGGCGCCTCACCCTCTCTCGCCCGCGCATTCCGGAAGCGCGCCGTGAAGAAGAACTCCGATCCCTCTCCCTCGCGGCTCGAAACCCCGATCTCGCCTCCCATCAGGGCGACGAGCTGGCGGGAGATGGCGAGCCCCAGCCCGGTGCCGCCGTATTTCCGCGTGGTGGAGGCGTCGACCTGCGAGAAGGTCTGGAAGAGGGCGTCGAGCTTCCGGGCCGGGATGCCGATTCCCGTGTCCCGCACGGAGAAGCGCAGGAGGGGGTCCGTTCCGCCGGCGGGCACGATCCCGGCCCGGATCGCCACTTCCCCGGCGGAGGTGAACTTGACGGCGTTCCCCGCCAGGTTGAGGAGGACCTGCTGGAGCCGGTGCGGGTCGCCCCGGAGGCGGCGCGGCGTCCCGGGCTCCGTGGAAGAGAGGAGCGTCAGCCCTTTCGCCGCGGCCTGGACCGTCATCGGCGCGGCGACCTCGTCCATCAGCTCCTGGAGGTCGAAGTCCGATTCCTCCAGCTCCAGCTTGCCGGCCTCTACCTTCGACAGGTCGAGGATGTCGTTGACCAGCGAGAGAAGGGACTCGCCGCTGACGCGCGCCGACTCGGCGAAGTGCCTCTGCCTGGCGTCCAGGCCGGTCTCGAGCAGCAGGCCGACCATCCCGATGACGCCGTTCATCGGGGTCCGGATCTCGTGGCTCATGTTGGCCAGGAACGAGGACTTGGCGAGGCTCGCGGCCCTGGCCTGCCCGGCCAGGTCGTTCGCCCGCGCCGTCTCCTCCTGGAGGCTCGCGTTGAGCCGTTCGGTGCTCTCCAGGAGGCCGGCGAGCCTCTCCCTCTCGGCCGCCAGGGCCTCCTCCGCCCTCCTGCGGTCGGTGATGTCGTGAGCGATGGAGAGGAGGTGCGGCACGCCGTCGATGTCGAGGACGGCGCCCGACATCAGGCAGACGAGGAGCGTCCCGTCCTTTCGCCGGATGCTCGTCTCGAGGCTATCCAACCGTCCTTCGCGCCCCAGGATCTCGACGAAGCGGGTCCGTTCCCCGGGGTTCTGCCAGACGTTGAGCTCCAGGGTGTTCCTTCCGACGAGCTCCTCCGGCGCGTAGCCCGTCAGCCGCGAGAGCGCCGGGTTGACGGAGACGAGCACCCCGTCCCCGAGCCGGCTGATCGCGATGGCTCCTGGGTTCAGGTCGAAGACGCTCCGGAGCTTCTCCTCGCTGGCGCGGACAGATTCCTCCGCCCTCTTCCGCTCGGTGATGTCGCGGCTGACCCCCAGGATGCCCAGCAGCTCGCCGGAGGGGGCGTAGTACGGCGTCTTGAACGTGTTCAGGCGGATCCTCTGCCCGTCGGGCCGGAGGACCCAGTCGTCGTGCTGCCGGGGGAGGCGCTCATCGAGAACCAGGGAATCGTTCGACTTGAAGGAATTCGCGACCCCCTCCGCGAAGAGGTCGCGGGCGGTTTTCCCGACGATCTGGTCGAGGGGGCGGCCCACGAGCGCGGCGAAGGAGGGGTTGCCGCCCAGGTACCTGCCGTCCCGGTCCTTGAAGAAGATGACGTCGGGAATCGAGTCGAGCAAGATCTGGAGCTGCTCCCTCTGCTCGTCGGCGACGGCGAGGGCGCGCCGCTCCGAGCGGGCCAGCGAGACGAAGAGCAGGAGGAGCGCGAGGCTGGCGAGGAGCCCGCCCGCCAGGATCACCACGTGGTTCCGGCTCCGGAGGCTCGCGACGAACTCGGCCCGGGGCGAGGACTTCAGGGTCCAGACCCTCCCGGCCACCTCGAGGCGTCTCCTCCTCGTCCAGGTCTCCTCCTTCGAGGGAGAGGCTTCGGAGACGGCGTAGAGGAGCTCCTCCCCCCTCTCCGAAGCGCCGTCGAAGAGCTCCAGGTTCAGGCGCAGTTCGGACTCCCCGGCGATCGCGTCCATCAGGTTGGACATCCGGAAGGCCAGGTAGGCCCAGCCCATGAAGGCCGCCTGCCGCTGCGCCACCGTCTCCAGGGGCGCCTCCCGCCGGAAGACCGGGGCGTAGAGCAGGGTCCCCGCCTGGACCTTGCTGTCCGTCTCCTGGTAGAGCTTCACCTTGCCGCTGAGCGTCACGACCCCGGCGTCCCGGGCGCGGTGCATGGCCGCTCGCCGGGTCGCTTCGGCGAGCATGTCCCTGGAGAAGGCGCGCTGGTTCCGGTCGTCGAAGGGCTCGATGAAGACGATCGAGCTGATCCCTCCCGCCGGAGGCAACGGGCCGCCCGGGTGAACGGCGTAGTCCGGAAAGCCCTCCGCCCTCAGGCGCCGGACGTGGGCCTCCAGGCCCTCCGTCGGCACCCACTCGGCGTACCCCATCGCCTGGACGCCCGGGTTGAGCCGGTCCAGCTCCTGCGAGGCCACGAAGTGCTTCCATTCCCGCCGCGTGGGCCCGCCGGGCGTCACGGAGACGAACTCGGCGGCGGCGCGGAGCATCTGCTCGTGGCTGGCCATCCGGCGGACGATCCGCTCCGCCACGGTGGCGACCTCGGCGTTGACCCGGTCCTGGATGCGCCGCTCCTCGGAGCGCCGGAGAGTGGACCAGGCGGACAGGCCCAGCCCGAGAAGCAGGACCAGCCCCAGCCACGGCCGCCAGGAGCGGGCGACGAGGTTCCACGGGTTCCGGGGCTGGTGGCTACCGCAGATCATTTACCTCGACTCTACAACAAGCGCGAGGGCCGCAGCCCTCCAGCTCCTGCCGGCTGTTAACGGAGCATCACGAGCATCTCGACGACACCGGTGCCGCTCTCGTGGCCCTGAAGAGCCTTGCCGATGACGGACCCGGCGCGTACGTTCTCGGGAGCGAGCATCGCGTGGCCGGGCGTGCTGGACGAGACGAGGAGGTCGCCCGGGGCGATCGCGCCATTCTCGTCTGTCACGCGGACCGGGACGCGGCCAACCAGGGCGAGAGCGGGCCCCGAGGCATCCTCGACGCCGGCGTTCATCAGGACTCCGGGCTTCGTGGTGACGACGCCGGCGACGGAGCGGCTGACGGCACGGCTCGAGAGACGGTAGTGGAGCGGGCTCCCGGGGTCGATCTCCACGACGTCTCCCGGCTCGGGGAGGCGGCCGGTCGTGGGGATCAGCTCGGCCACGTCGGCGCCGCCGGTCTGCGTGCCGCCGTTGAAGAAACCCTTTCCGGCGTTGTCGATGCGGGCGACGTTCCCGGCGCCGTTCGAGAAGACGGCAATGTTGCCCGTGCCGGCGGAGTGGACCTCGAGGACGTTCACTTCGCCCGGGTTGGACTGTCTGAAGCGGGCGGCCGGGCCGGTCCCGTTCGTGGTGACACCGAGGGCGTAGCTCCCGTTCGAAGCGTTGATGTTCTGGAAATACCCGGCGATGCCGGTCCCGCCGCTGAGTCCGGCCTCCCCGATGACGCCGATACCGTCCTTCGTGTTGAATCCGCGGACTCCGTAGCCGGCGTCGTCGTTGCGTCCCACAACCGCCCCGACTCCGCTGCCCCCCCGGTTCCTGCCGACGACCGCCTCGCCGAGGGTGTTGTCACCGATGACGCCGGCGGCCGAGATCGAGTTCGCGACCCCCCAGACCGCGATACCCCCCGAAGAGGTCGAGAAGATCCCCGTCCCGGTTCCTGCCTGCAGGACGTCGACGCCCCTCGCCCCGTTCGCCGGGTTCGACAGCTGGACCGACACGCCGCCGCCAGTGCCGGCCGTGATCGCGGTCACGGTCGTCGCTGTGTTGGAGGCAGCGGGGATCGAGAAGTACGCGGGGGTGCCGTCACCCGTGGCCGTGCCGTGAATGGCGAAGCCGGTACCCGCGGTGTCCCCACGGATCACGCTGGCCGTGCTTGCCGCATTGCTCACTGTTACGTGGACGCCGCGCCCGAGCCCGGCCTGGTTGACGACGAGGGCCTCGGCGGTGCTCGCGGCGTTCGAGACGTCGAACTGCCCCGCGGGTCCGGTCTGGCTCTGCCCGTGGACGCCGGTTCCCCCGCCGAGGCTCACCCCTTCGACGCCGAACCCGTTCGCTGCGTCGTTGCGTCCCTCGACTCCGGCGGCGCCGGCGACGACGGCGACTCCCCAGAGGCCGTGAGTCGAGAGGCTCGTCCCATAGACGCCGACGCTCGCGGATGAGGTCCCGGCGATCCCGGGACCGCTGGAGTTGTCCCCGCGGATCGCCTCGGTCTGGCCCAGGCTGACCCCGCTTCCGCTGCCGCGCTGGAAGAACCCCGCGCGCCCGGTTCCAGGGTTGACGACGCCGAAGAGGTCGGTGCCGAGGGAAAAGGACGGGATGGTGACGGCGCCGTTCTCGAGGACGCGGAGACGGTCGGTGGCGCCCGCGGCGTCCTTGACGACGAATGCGCTGTTGCTGGCGGGCTGGACGACGACGTCGGCGGCGTAGGCCCTGCCGGCGGCGAGGGAGCTGGCCGCCGCGAGGGCGACGAGGAGCATGACGGAGCTTCTGTTTCTGGTCATCGGTGTCTCTCCTGCAGTAAGGCGCGTGTGCCGGTCAGTTCTTCTTCGCGGCACCGGCCGGCGAAGGGGAGGAGGAAGCGAGAGGGGCCTGGGCGGCTGCCGGGGCCTTGGCGTCCTTCGATGCGGCCGGAGCCACGGGGGCCGCCGAAGGGAGGGAAGAGGGGAGCTGGGCCGGAGCGGCCGCCCTGGTGGGCTGGGCCGCGGCCTTTGGCGGCGCCGGGGCGGGGTTGGCGGAAGGGAGGCTCGCCAGCTCCACGGCGGCCCCGGCGAGAAGGACGAACGGGAAGGCGCGGACGTTGAACATCTCTCTGGTTCTCCTTCAGGCCGAGAGCCGGCGCACGGCGAAGAAGCCGCCGGCGGCGAGCGCCAGGGCGAAGGCGATGGACCCCCAGGTGGAGAGGGCCGGGACGGAGTTGATCTCCTCTCCGGCCGCGAACCACCTGACGAGGTTTCCCGAATCGACCGAGTGGTAGGTCGAGGCGGGGCCGGGAGCGACCTCCGCCCCGACGGCCCGATTGTCCATGGCGTCGACATAGCTGACGGACTGGCTCGGATGAGCCTTGAGGACGGCGCGGGTGCCGGGGACGGTGCTCCGGACCTTCAGGAGCTTGCCGGCGCTGCCGGAGAGCGTCAGGGTGCCGTCGACGATCTGCAGCTTTCCAGCCTCGAAGCGGTGCTCGCGGCCGGAAGCCGTGACGACGGAGAGGCTGGCGAAGGCGGTATCGCCCAGGATGGCCGAGAAGGGGGCCGGGCAGTCGTCGACGAAGGAGACGGTCCCGGTGCCGGCGGTGAAGGCCGAGACGGCGGGCGTCGCGAAGGTGCCGGAGAGCCCCAGGGTAGAGGACCCGCCGAGGAGGGTGCCCGTGCCCGTCACGACGAGGTTTCCGAACCCGGCCGCGGTCGAGCCTCCGGCATCGAGCGTGCCGGCGACGGCGAGGTCGGCGCACCCTGCGCGAACAGTGGCGTCGGCGAAACTGACCGTCGAACCGGCTCCCACGGTGAAGGCGGCGCCATGGGCAGCCGAGGCCGAGACGGCCAGAGCGACGAGGAGCGTTGCAAACGCAGGACCCGGACCCGTACGGCTACGGACTGGCTTCGGGGACATCCTCTCCTCCTTCGGGACCGACAGGTCGATCCGTTGCGGCGTCGCCGCAGTGCACGAGACGTTCAAGAAACCGAGAGAAGGTCCGGGGATCCCCGTGACAGCGGGCGCCGGGTTCGATGACGCGGCCGTGCCGGGATCTCGACGGAAAGGCGGGCAGGACCCTCGAGGAGCACGGACCGGATCTTTCACCGGACGACGCCGGCCACCCGTGAACGTTCGATTCCTGCTCAGCACCATGACCGGTACCTCACGCAATCCGATTGCCTGTTTGCCCTGGAGAACGAACTGCCCTCGAAGAACCTGGCCTTCGCCGGGACTACACCCTGTGCTCGGGACCGAGGCTGCGAAGAGGTGTCCGGGTCAAGGACGATTCGTCGTGTTCGAGCGGAATGCGACCGCGAGGGCGATGGTCGCCTCGGCCGCGATGGCCGGCCGGGGTGACCGTGGCGATCAGGGCGTCCTGCGGGGCCGAGCGGATCCCCTTGCCGACGCGGTCGACGAAGCGCAGTCCCAGCACGGCCGCCCAGTTCCCGGCCAGCGACATCACGGGCCTGATCGCCGACGACAGGCCGTACCCGGCGACCACGAGGGGCTTCCGGCGCCGGAGCGGTCGGCCAGGCGGCCCGACACGATCTTCAGGGCCGACGACGTGGTCTCGGCGGTCCCCTCGATCCAGCCGAGAGCCATCGCGGGCGCCCCGCCCAGCGAGGCGAGGAAGAGAGGGAGCAGGGGGAAGATCATCTCCGAGCCGACGTCGGTCAGGAACGACACCCACCCGAGGGAGACGACGATCCTCGGGATGGGAGACGGAGTTCCGTCCGAATGCTGGCCAGACACCGGAACCGGCGCTCCTCTCTCTGCCACGCGCATCGATCGGGGGCGCGGCGCGATTCCGGAGAAGTTGGCCCGATCGGGCGAAGGGAAGCGGGCGCCACGGAAGATAGAATGCCCGGGTCTCGAAAGCAGTCGAACGCGCGTCGCTCGGATCGCGTCTCGACCGGCCCCGAGGAGCGGCGCGACGGAGGCCGGCCCTGACCCGGTGGAGTGAAGGAGGTTCCGGTATGAAACGGATGATGGCTCTGGGTTTCGCGGTCTTCTTCGTGGTTCTCCTCGGAGCGGCCGGACCGGTCCGGGCCGACCGCGACTGGGCGGTGGGGAAATGGCGGATCCGGCAGAATTTCTCGGAGCACCACAGGGAGACCGTCTTCAAAGGCCGTCTCACGATTCGCCGCGAGGGGCACGAGTTCACGGGGCGGATCTACTTCGATGCCGTCGGGAGGTGGGAAGCGCTGCGGGACGTCCACGTCTCGGACGACACGATCCGGTTCTTCCGACCGGAGCACCCCCAGGAGTTCCGCGGCCGCCGGACCGATCACGGCATCGAGGGGACCTGGCAGGCCCGGGAGAGGCACGACAAGGAGTGGACCTGGAGCGCCAGGCGCGACTGAACCGGCCAGGGCCGGGCTCCGGGGGAGAATCCGCCCGATGTCGTTGCTCTCCGGCACGGGCTTCATCCTGCGGCTCGACCCGATCTCCGAGAAGGACCTCGCCGTGTCGGCGCTGGTGCGGGGGCGAGGGGTCGTCCGCGGCGTGGTCCGCGGCGCCCGCGGGAACGCCCGGAAGGCCGCGGCCCTCCAGCTCCTGACGGAAGTGTCGGTGACGGTCTACCGGCGAGAGGGGGCCGACCTCGCCCGGTTCGACTCGCTCGAGATCGTCCAGAGCGCCTTCCACCTGGCCGCGCGAGCCGAGACGGCCATGCTCCTGCCGTACCTGGCGGAGCACCTCCTCACCTTCGTCCCCGATTCGGACCCGGGCGAGGAGGTCTACCGGCTGACGCGCCACGTCCTCGACGCTCTCTCCGAAGGGGCCGACGCCGACCTTTCGGCCCGCTACTTCGAGGTGTGGCTCCTCCGCTTCGCGGGGCTCCTCCCGGACCCGGAGGGGATCCCGCTCGCGGCCCGCGAGGTGGTCGCGGCGGTCCAGCGGACTCCGCTCCCGCGGGTGCCGGAGTTCCCGCGGACGGCGCTCCGGGAGACCGAGGAGATCTGCCGGGATATCCGCCGCGAGTTCCTCGGCCACGAGCTGAAGAGCTACCGGTTCCTCGGCCTCACCTGAAGGCGGGGAAGCGGCGCGGACGCGTGCTAACCTTTGCGGCTCGCGAGAGTTCCAACATGTCGAGGTCAAGATGGATTTCCAGACGCTGATCCTGAAACTGTCCGAATACTGGGCCTCGAAGGGGTGCCTCATCGAGCAGCCTTGGGACGTCGAGGTGGGGGCGGGGACGATGCACCCGGCCACCTTCCTCCGCGTTCTCGGCCCCGAGCCGTGGGCGGCGGGCTACGTCCAGCCCTCCCGCCGGCCGGCCGACGGCCGCTACGGCGAGAACCCGTTCCGCCTGGTGAAGCACCACCAGTTCCAGGTGGTGATCAAGCCCTCGCCGATCGACATCCAGGACCTCTACGTGGAGAGCCTCGTGGCGATCGGCATCGACCCGAGGGAGCACGACCTCCGGTTCGAGGAGGACAACTGGGAGTCCCCGACCCTGGGAGCCTGGGGGGTCGGCTGGCAGGTCCTCCTGGACGGGATGGAGATCACGCAGTTCACCTACTTCCAGCAGGCGGGGGGGATCGACCTCTCGCCCGTCACCGCCGAGATCACCTACGGGCTGGAGCGGCTGACGATGTTCCTGACGAAGAAGCGGAACGTGTACGAGATCGAGTGGACCCCGGGCGTCCTCTACGGCGAGGTGCGCAAGCAGGACGAGTACGAGGTCTCCAAGTACGGGTTCGAGGTGGCCGACACCGGCCTCTTCCAGCTCCTGTTCGACAAGTTCGAGGGGGAGGCGCGCCGCTGCCTCGACGCGGGGCTGGTCCTCCCCGCCTACGACTTCGCCCTCAAGTGCTCGCACGCCTTCAATATCCTCGACGCGCGGGGCGCGGTCTCGGCCACGGACCGCGTCGGCGTCATCCGCCGGGTGCGGGAGCTGGCGGTTCGCTGCGCCAAGGCCTACGTCGCCTCGCGCGAGAGGCTGGGGCACCCGCTCCTCCCGAAGAGCCCCGCGCCCCCCGCCGGCGGGGCCGAAGGAGTGGAGGCCTGAGATGGCGGAGCTCCTGCTCGAGATCCTGGCCGAGGAGATCCCGGCCGGTACCCTTCCCGGCGCCCGCGTCGACCTCCTCGAGAAGGTCGCTCGCGCCCTCGCCGGGGAGCGGATCGGAGGGACGTTCTTCGTCCACTCCACCTCCCGCCGCCTGATCCTCACCTCTCCCGACCTGCCGGACCGGCAGGAGGACCGGACGGTGGAGGTGACCGGCCCCCCCGCCTCCGCCGCGTTCGACGCGGAGGGGAATCCCACGAAGGCCGCGATCGGCTTCGCGAAGGCGCAGGGAATCGACGTCGGCTCGCTCGTCGTCGAGGAGACGCCGAAGGGGAAGTACGTCGTCGCCCGGAAGACGATCGAGGGGCGCTTCACCCCCGAGGTGCTCGCCGAGATCCTCCCGGCGCTGGTCGAGAAGATGACGTTCCCCAAGATGATGCGGTGGGGCGACGGCAAGCCGCTCTGGGTCCGTCCGGTCCACTCGGTCATCGCGCTCTTCGACGGGGTCGTCATCCCCTTCACCCTCTTCGGCGTCGAGACCTCCCGGACGACGACCGGGCACCGGACGCTCGCCCCCTCCCGGATCGTCGTGACGGGGGCGGCGGACTACTTCGCCAAGCTCCGGCACGCGTTCGTGGAGCCGGACGCCTCGATCCGTCGCGAGGCGCTGTCCGCCCAGGCCGCCGAGCTCGCGGAGGAGGCGGACGGAGTCCCCGCGTCGGACCCGTCGCTGGTCGACACCTGGTCCCACCTCGTGGAGTGGCCCGGCCTCGTCCGTGGCGCCTTCGAGGAGGCCTACCTCGAGCTGCCCGAGGAGATCCTGGTCACCTCGATGCGCGAGCACCAGAAGATGCTCCCCGTCCGGGCGGACGACGGCTCCATCCGGAATGCCTTCCTGGCCGTCTGCGACCAGGCCAGCGACCCGAAGGGCTACATCGCCCAGGGGAACGAGTGGGTCCTCGACGCCCGCTTCGCCGACGCCCGCTTCTTCTACCAGGAGGACCGGAAGCAGAAGCTGGAAGAGCGCCTCCCCCGCCTCGGGCGCCTCCAGTTCCAGGAGAAGCTGGGGAGCTACCTGGCCAAGACAGGGCGGATCGAGAAGCTCGCGGGCCAGCTCGCCTCCCGCCTCTCCCTCGAGGCCGCGTCGCCGGACGCGGTCCGCGCCGCGGGGCTCCTGAAGGCCGACCTCGTCACCGACATGGTCCGCGAGTTCACCGACCTCCAGGGGGTCGTGGGCGGTCTCTACGCGAAGGAGGAGGGGGAGCCCGAGGCGGTCTGGCAGGCGATCTACGACCAGTACCGGCCCGCCTCGGCCGACGACTCGGTCCCCAGGAGCGACGCCGGGGGGATTGCCGCGCTCGCCGACCGCCTCGACACCCTGACCGGCCTCTTCGGCCTCGGCCTGATCCCCACCGGCTCCAGGGACCCGTACGCCCTCCGGCGCGCGGCCCTCGGCGTCGTGAAGATCCTCCTCGACCGCGGGTGGCGCCTGGACCTGCCGGCCGCCTGCGCCGACGCCTTCGCCCTCCACGAGGGACTCCCCAGGCCCGCCGCGGAGACGCTCCGGGACCTGGACGCGTTCCTCCTCGAGAGGGTCCGGTTCCTCCTGGAGAAGCGCGGCTTCGCGGCGGACGAGGTGGAGTCGGTCCTGACGACCGACACGCGCGACGTCTGCGACGTGGCGGAGCGGGTCGCGGCGGTCGCCGCGGTCCGGAAGCGGGCGGACTTCGTCCCCCTGGCCATCGCCTTCAAGCGGGTGCAGAACATCCTCGCCCAGGCGGGCGAGCCGGACGGCGAGATCGACCCGGCCCTGGTGACCGAGGAGGCCGAGCGGGCGCTCGCCTCCGACTACTTCCAGGCCCGCGGGATGCTCGACGAGCTGATCGGCCGGCGCCACTGGGGCGAGGCGCTCGCGGTGATGGCCTCCCTCGGCCCGCCGCTGGACCGCTTCTTCACCGAGGTGATGGTGATGGCGGAGGACCCGGCCCTCCGCCGGAACCGGGTCGCCCTGCTGAGGTCGATGCGGGACCAGTTCTACCGCGTGGCGAGGTTCAGCGAGATCCAGAGTTGAGGCGCGGGGCGCCTCAACTCTGACGAGGGCGATCAACATTGATCGGGAGAACCCGAATGCGGGTTCTCCCGCGCGGAGACGCTTCGCGCCTCCGCACGAGGGCGGCCAGCATTGATCGGGAGAACCCGAATGCGGGTTCTCCCGCGCGGAGACGCCGCTCCCTCTCCGGGGCGGGAAGGACGCGCGGACGGTTCGTCCGGGTCGTCTCTGACTGACCGTTAACGCGGTGGGCGGGGTATCCTCGGGGCGATCCGGGAATTTGCTGAGGAGGATGACCATGAAGGGATTCGATCCGCTGCGCGTTGCCGCCCTGACGATGGCCCTGGGGATGCTCGCCGTCTCGACGCCGCTGACGGCCGGAGAGCTGGCCGGGGTGAAGCTGCCCGACACGATGACCGCCGGCGGGAAGACGCTGAAGCTCAACGGCCTCGGGTTGCGCAAGAAGGCGATCTTCAAGGTCTACGTCGGGGGGCTCTACCTGGAGACCGCCTCCAAGGACGCCGGAGCGATCCTGGCCGCCGACGCCCCGAAGGCGGTGACGATGCAGTTCCTCCGGAGCATCGAGAAGGCGAAGCTGGTCGAGGCGTACACGGAGGGGTTCGAGAACAACGCGAAGGAGAATGCGGCGGCCCAGAAGGCGAACGTCGACAGGTTCCTCGGGCTGGTCGCCGACGTGAAGGAGGGGAGCCAGTTCACCGTCGCCTACGTCCCCGGAGCCGGGACGGCCGTCCTGGTCGACGGGAAGGAGGCCGGGAAGTTCGAGGGGAAGGCGTTCGCCGACGTGGTCTTCGCCATCTGGCTCGGCCCCAAGCCGCCTTCGGCCGACCTGCAGAAGGGGATGCTCGGTCTCGGGAACTGAGCCCGGAGGCCCGGGAAGGGAGGCCGCCGCTCCGGTTCGGGGGGAACCGGGTAGACTGCGGCCGCTTATGACCGTTTCCGAACTCAAGACGTTCCTGCAAGAGAAGAGGTTCGACGTCGTCGAGAGGGCCTTCCTGGACGCGCTGGAAGACCCCCTCCCAAACTCGGACCTCCTCCTGGCCGTCCTCCAGGGCCTGACCCGTACTGGACAGAAGAGTCTCCTCCAGAAGCTCGCCTCCACCGCCGACAGCCTGCTCAAGGGAGGTCCCGAGCCTCTCGCCCGCCTCCGGTGGGAAATGCTGAAGGAATCGGTGAAGGGAGGGGGCACGCCCTCCACGCCGGACGGCTTCCACCGCCTGTTCGAGGACGCGATCGCGGCGGCCAACCCCGACAGCCCCTCCCTCCCGACGCTGCTCGGCCGGTTCAAGTTCCGCGAGGCGAAGGTCCCGCTGGACGGGATGGCCCGGCTGGAGAAGGTGGAGAAGTGGCTCCCGTTCGAGGTGGGCCGCGTCTTCGCGCTCCCCGGGCGGGGACCCGGCAAGGTCGTGGAGATGAACTTCGCCCTCGACTCGATCCGAGTCGACTTCGAGAAGGCGAAGGGGATCGCGATCCCGATCGGCGTCGCCGCCAAGGGGATGATCGCGCTTCCCGAGGGGCACTTCCTGCGGGAGAAGCTGACGACGCCCGGCCCCCTGGCGGAGGCGGTCCAGGCCGACCCGTCGGCGGCCCTCCAGCGGGTGGTCGCGTCGTACGGCCGGAACGTCACCTTCCAGGAGCTGAAGGAGGCGATCACCGGTCTCGTGGCCGAGGACAAGTGGAACTCCTGGTGGACGGCGGCCCGGAAGCACCCCCAGGTCGTCCTCCACGGCACCGGGAAGAACTCGACGATCGAGTGGTCCGGCTCGGCGGGCGAGGCCGACGACGTCCTGCTCGCGAAGTTCGAGAAGGCCCCGGCCGAGGACCAGCTCGACTTCTTCAGGAAGCACGCCAAGCGCTCGGCGGACCTCGCCGGACGCCTGGCGAAGGTCCTCGCGGTCGAGGCGGAGCGGCTCCGCACGAGCGACCCCGCCGAGGCGTTCGAGATCGCGGTGGCCATCGAGAAGACCCCCGGGGCAGAGATCTCGTTCCCCCCGGACGAGCTGGTCCCGAACGAGGCCGTCCCGTTCCTGGCGCGGATCTCGGACCGCGCCACCCGAGAGCGGGCCCTGGAAGTGGTGGCCCGGCGCGACAAGGCCGCCGCGACGAAGCTTTGCGCGGACTGGTTCATGAAGGAGGAGGACGTCCGGACGCTGGACCTCCTGAGCCGGCGGCTCCTCGAGGCCGACCCGGAGCTGCACACCCAGGTCCTGGACCGGCTGCTGAAGAACCCGAAGCAGGGTCCGCGGGCCTTCTACTGGTTCGGCCAGCAAGCGTCGGAGAACGAGTCCTTCCGGTCGAAGCTGAACCCCAGCGTGCTGGCGCGGCTCCTGGACTCGATCTCGTGGTCGGAGCTGTCGGCCGTGCGCGTGAAGATCCGCGAGATGTTCGACCGGACCGGCATCGTCGCGTCTTGGCTCCTGAAGCAGGCGACGCTCGCCGAGGCCCAGTCGTTCCTGGAGGTCCTGGGCCGGAACCACGACCTGGAGTACCACCGGCGCCTCGGCCTGGTGAAGGCCGCCGAGATGCGGTTCCCGGAGCTCCGGAAGGCCGGGCACGACGAGGAGCCCTTCTTCGTCACCCCGGAGGCGCTCGAGGCCCGCCGGCAGGAGCTCGACCACGTCAAGAACGTGGAGATCCCGGAGAATGCCCGGGAGAAGCAGATCGCCGCGGCGGAGGGCGACCTTTCGGAGAACTTCGAGTACAAGGCGCGGATCGAGAAGCAGCAGGTCCTGGCGGCGCGGGCTGCCCGGCTCCAGTCGCAGCTGGCTCTCGCGCGCTCGCTCGACCCGGCCACGATCGACACGACCGAGGTGCGTCCCGGGACCCGGATCACGCTCGCGGCGATGACGGGCGAGAAGGTCGTCACGCTGCTGGGGCCCTGGGACTCCGAGCCCGAGAACGGCATCTACTCCTACCTCTCGGACCTGGGGAAGGCCCTGCTCGGGAAGAAGAGCGGGGAGACCGTCCAGATCCTCGGCGTCTCGGCGGTGATCTCGAAGATCGAGCCCTGGAGATGACCACGAGGGCCCTCCGCCCGCTCTTCCTGAACTGACGCCCGGGCCCGGCGATTCCGCGTCGGGGCCCGATTCCGGCAGAATGACCCCGGAAGAATGAGAACGTGAAGCTCCGCCGCCGCCTCGGCGCCCTCCCCGGCCCGCTCGTCGCCCTGGTCCTCGGCGGGCTCGCGCTCTTCGCGCTGGCCGGCGGAGTGGTCGTCGCCTACTACGGCCGCGTCGTCACGAAGACGATGGAAGGGCGGCGGTACAGCCTCCCGGCCCGCCTCTACTCCGACGTGTGGGTGCTCCGGACCGGCGACGCCCTCGGGCTGGAGGACGTCCTGCACCGGCTCCAGCGGCTCCACTACTCGACCGACCCCTCCCCCGACGCCATCCCCGCGAAGGGGCGCTTCCAGGTCGCGAAGGGCGGTCTACTCGTCTCGCCGAACGACCGGGAGACAGCCTACGGCCGGCAGCCGGGAGTCCCCGTCCGGGTCGAGTTCTCGGGGCGCCGCGTCGCGGGGATCCGGCGGGCCGCGGACGGCGCCGCCGCCCAGTTCGCCGTCTTCGAGCCCGAGGTGGTCGGCTCGGTCTTCGACCGGAAGATGGAGGACCGGACCCTCGTCCGCCTCCCCGAGGTTCCGAAGGTGGTGATCGACGCGATCATCTCGACGGAGGACCGGGACTTCTTCACCCACGCGGGCCTCTCCCCGAAGAGGCTCGTCGGCGCGGTGCTCCAGGGGGCGATGCACCGCCGCCAGGTCCGGGGCACCTCCACGCTGACCCAGCAGCTCGTGAAGAACCTCTTCCTCACGCCGGAGCGGACGATGCGGCGGAAGCTGGTGGAGGCCCTGATCTCGGTGATCGTGGAGACCCGGTACTCGAAGGACGAGATCCTCGAGTCGTACCTGAACGAGATCTACCTCGGCCAGCGCGGCTCGGTGTCGGTGACCGGGATCGAGGAGGCGTCGCGCTTCTACTTCGGCAAGCCGGTCACGGCCCTCGACCTCCCGGAGGCGGCCCTCCTCGCGGGGCTCATCTCCTCTCCCGGCCGGTATTCCCCGTTCCGCGCCCCGGAGGCCGCGAGGGAACGGCGCGCGGTGGTGCTGAAGGGGATGCGGGAGCTGGGGAAGGTCGACGAGGCCGCGTACCGCAAGGCGCTGGGTGCCCCGCTCACGAGCGTCTCGAAGCCGCGGACCGGGATCCAGGCCCCGCACTTTGTCGACTTCGTCCTGGCGCAGGCCAAGGAGACCCGGGAGACGATCTCGCAGGACGGGCTCTCCCTCTTCACCACCCTCGACCCCGAGATGCAGGCGGCGGCCGAGGCGGCGGTACAGAAGGGGCTGGAGGAGCTGGAGAGGAAGTTCCGGCGCCTCCACCCGAAGGCCGGGGCGGAGCCGCTCCAGGCCGCGATCATCGCCCTCGACCCGGCCACGGGGTCGATCCGGGCGCTCGTGGGCGGGCGCGACTACCAGTCCAGCCAGTTCAACCGGGTGGTCCAGGCGAGGCGCCAGCCGGGCTCGCTCTTCAAGCCCTTCGTCTACCTGGCCGCGCTCTCGAGGCGCGACCTGCACCCGCCGATCACGGCGGCCACGATCCTCCAGGACTCGCCGATCTCCCTCGTCTACGACATGGGGGAGGAGAACGCCTGGACCCCGAAGAACTACGACAGCGAGTTCCGGGGACCGGTGACCGTCCGGCAAGCGCTCGAGCAGTCGCTCAACATCCCGACGGTCCGCGTCGCGATGACCGAGCCGGAGAAGGGGAAGTCGCTCCTCCCCGACATCATCGAGACGGCCCGGAAGGCGGGGATCACGTCGGTCATGAAGCCGTACCCGTCGCTGGCCCTCGGCTCGTTCGAGATCAGCCCGATGGAGATCGCCGCGGCCTACGCCCCGTTCGCCAACGGCGGCTTTCGGGTCCACCCGAGCGCGCTGCTGGGACTCGTGGGGTCGGAGGGGCGGCGGCTGGACGGGAAGGATCAGCCGGTCGTCCGGGTGGCCGATGCCAGCGCGGTGGCGATCCTCGACTCGCTCCTGCGCGGGGTCGTGGACCGCGGGACCGGAGGGTCGGCGCGCCGGCTGGGCGCCCAGGGGATCTTCGCCGGCAAGACGGGGACGACGAACGACGGCCGCGACGCCTGGTTCATCGGCTTCTCCCCGAGGCTCCTCGTGACGGTCTGGGTCGGCTTCGACGACAACAGGGGGCTGAACCTCTCCGGGTCGATGGCCGGCGTCCCGCTCTTCGCGGAGTTCGTCCGGCGGCTGCCCTCCCACTACTTCGAGGTGCCGTTCCCGGAAGGGCCAGGGGTCGTCACCGCGTCGATCGACCCGACGACCGGCTACCTCGTGACGGAGGACTGCCCCGAGTCGTTCAACGAGCTCTTCCTCGCGGGGACGCAACCGAAGGAGAGGTGCCCGATCCACCGGAGCGGCGGCGGCCCGGCCCTGATGCCGTCGGGCGGGGCGGGGGGAGCGTTCTGAAGGGCCGCGCCCTGAAGCTGGACGTCGCTCCCCGATTCGACCTCGACCTCGTCGCGAGGAGCCACGGGTGGTACGACCTCGCCCCGTTCCGGTACGACGAGGAGAGCGGGGCGCTGTCGTTCACGGCGCAGGAGGAGGGCCGGCCGTTCGCGGTGACCGTCCGGAGCCGGGACGGCGAGCTGACGGCGAGCGCGAGCCGGGGGACTTCTTCTCGGACGGTCCGTGTGGCCGTCCGGCGGGTCCTCGACCTGGACGCCGACCTCGCCCCGTTCCACGCCCTCTGCCGCGCGGCGAAGGGGGACGGCTTCTCGTGGATCGCGCGGCGCGGAGGGGGCCGGATCCTCCGCTCCCCGAGCCTCTTCGAGGACGCGGTGAAGGTCCTCGCGACGACGAACTGCTCCTGGAGCCTGACGCGGCTGATCGTGAACGACCTGATCGCCGTCGCCGGGGCGGGAGGGGCCTTTCCTACGCCTGCGGCCGTCGCGGCGCTCCCCGAGGCCCGCCTCAGGAAGGAGGCCCGCCTCGGCTACCGGGCCCCGTTCCTGGCGGCGTTCGCGGACCGGGTCGCCTCGGGGAAGCTCGACCTCTCCCGGTGGGAGGACCCGGCGAGGGGCGACGACGAGGTGGAGCGGGAGATCCGCGCGGAGGCCGGCTTCGGCCCGTACGCCGCGGCGTCGATCGGCCGCCTCGTGGGGCGGCATGCGAAACTGGGGCTCGACTCGTGGTCGCGCAAGAAGGTGGCGGCGATCCGGTTCCAGGGGCGGACGGTGAGCGACTCCCGCGTGGAGAGGATCTACGGCCCGTTCGGGAAGTGGGCCGGCCTGGCCTTCTGGCTGGACGTGACCCGCGACTGGCACGAGGGACGGGAGCGGCTCTGGCCGTGAAGCCGGCGCCGGGGGGAGCGAGATGAAGCGGATCATCCTGGTGGGGGCGACCGACGGGATCGGGAGGGCGCTGGCCGCACAATGGGCCGGCCGCGGCTGCTGGGTGACCTTGACCGGCCGGACCCCATCGAAGGTCGAGGCCCTCGCCGCCGACCTGAAGGCCAGATACCCCGACGCCACCGTGAACGGCGTCGTCTGCGACCTCCGCGACCGGGCCCGCCTCGAGCCTGCGTTCGCCGAGGCGATCGCGAAGACGGGGCACTGCGACCTCTTCGTCTACGTGGCGGGCGTCCTGAAGGAGACCGACGGGGAGACGTCGGTCGGAGCGGACGACGCGGAGATGCTCGACGTGAACTGCGTCTCGGCCGCGGTGATGCTGGGCCTGGCCGCGAACTACTTCCGGGCGGCCGGGCGAGGCCAGATCGTCGGCATCTCGTCGATCGCGGGGGACCGCGGGCGGAAGGGGAACCCGGCCTACAACGCGTCGAAGGCGGCGATGACGACGTTCCTCGAAGGGCTCCGGAACCGCCTCCACCCGTTCGGCGTGAAGGTGACGACGGTGAAGCCCGGGTTCGTCGCCACGAAGATGATGGCTGGCCGGACGGGCCTCCCCTGGACCGCCCCGGTCGAGGTGGCGGCGCGGACCATCGCCCGGCGGGTCGAGCGCGGGGACGAGGTCTTCTACGTCTACCGGCGGTGGGGCCTCCTGGGCCTGGCGCTCCACCACGTCCCGCGCTTCGTCTTCAAGAGGTTCGGCCCGGCGTGAGCGCGCCTCCCCCCGAGTTCGTCCCGGGCTTCGGTCTCTACAACTTCTCGGTCTCCGAGGTCCACCGCCCCGCGACGCGGGAGGAGCTGGCGGCTCTCCTCTGCCGCCTCTCGTCGGAAGGGCGGCCGGTCGTCTTCCGGGGGGCGGGGCAGTCCTACGGCCCGGTGAACACGAATCCCGCCGGACCGGTCGTCGACCTTTCGCGGATGAGCCGCGTCGTCTCGTTCGACGCGAGGAGCGGCCTCCTGCGCGCCGAGGCGGGGGCGACGCTCGGCGACGTCTGGCGTCTCGCCGTCGGCGACGGGTGGTGGCCGGCCGTGGTGACCGGGACGATGAAGGTGACGCTGGGCGGCTGCGTCGCGGCCAACACGCACGGCAAGAACCACTGGCGGCGCGGGTCGTTCGTGGACCACGTCGTCGAGGTCGTCGTGGCGGGCCGGGACGGGGCGATGCGGACGATCCGGGCGGACGACCCCGCCTTCCGGTCGGTGGCGGGCGCCTTCGGCGCGACGGACGCGGTCGTCGAGGTGGCGCTGCAGCTGAAGAGGATCGAGACCGGCTTCCTCGACGTCGAGGGGTTCTGCCTCCCGGACCTCGCGGCGACGCTCGACTGCCTCGACGCGAGGAAGGACGACCGGGAATACCTCGTGGCCTGGGTCGACTGCTTCCCGCGGGGCGCGAGTCTCGGACGGTCGGCGGTCCACCTGGCGAACCACGCGAAGCGGGCCGCCGGGGAGGACGGCGGCCTCTCGGTGGCCGCTCAGGAGAAGGAGCTGCCCGACAAGGTGGCCGGCCTCGTCCCCAAGGCGCTGGTCGCCCGGGCCCTCGGCCTCTTCACGTTCGACCTCGGGATGCGCTTCGTGAACCTGGGGAAGTTCCTGGCGGGACGGGCAGCGGGGAAGCACCGCTACCGCCAGACCCTGGCCGGGTTCAACTTCCTCCTCGACGCCCTCCCGAACTGGCGGAA
>CAIMWE010000103.1 GCA_903845115.1 uncultured Acidobacteriota bacterium
CGGCGGGCGGCCTCCTGCAGCTCGATGTAGCTCACGGGAGGACGACCCTCGGCACTTCCCGCTCGGCGGGAGTGGCCGTGGCCTCCAGGAGCTGGGCGGGACCGAAGCCGAGGGCCGCGGCGAAGAGGACGGCGGGAAAGACTTCCCGGGCGGTGTTGTAGGCGGTGACGGTGTCGTTGAACGCCTGCCGGGCGAACCCGATCCGGTTCTCGGTGGAGGTGAGCTCCTCGGTGAGCCTGGCGATGGTCTTGTCGGCCTTCAGGTTCGGGTAGGCCTCCACGAGGGCGAAGAGGCGGCCGAGGGCGCCCCGGAGGGATCCCTCGGCGCCGGCGAGGCCGGCCATGGAGGAAGGATCCCCCGGAGAGAGGCGGGCGGCCGCGGCGGCAGAGGTCGCGGCGGCCCGGGCCGAGATGACCGCGTCGAGCGTCCCCCGCTCGTGGGCGAGGTAGGCGCGGGTCGCCTCGACGAGGTTCGGGATCAGGTCGTACCGGCGCTTGAGCTGGACGTCGATCTGCGCCCAGGCGTTCCGGTAGTGGTTCCTCCACCGGACCAGCCCGTTGTAGGGGCCGACCACGAGGAGTGCGAGGATGACGACGACGGCGGTGACGATGACGATGGTGACCATGACTGAAGAGTGGGGCCGGCGGTGGGACAGATGGCGTCCTCGGTCCATCCGGGGCGTGACGATTGCCTCGGACACCATCTGTCCGACTTACGGGCGGACCCTGGGTTTGGAACGAGAAGCGGTGGGGGAGGTCTCCGGCGGGGCTCCCTCGACGCGATCCGGAAGACCCGCCGAAGGAGGAGGCTCACGATGGAACCGGTCGACGTGATCAAGGAGAGGGCGGAGGCGATCAAGGAGTTCCTGACGAACGAGGGGTTTCGGCCCGAGATCGAGGGAAGCGACGTCAAGCTGAAGTACGAGGGGGAGCGGCTCTGGGTGATCCAGGACGAAAAGGACCTCGAGTACGTCCGGGTGATGTTCTTCAACTTCTGGCCGATCGAGTCGGCGAAGGAGCGGCTGGCGGTCTACGAGGCGGCGAGCGAGGTGACGTCCGGGACGAAGGGTGCCTCGATCTGCGTGGCGGACGACGACGTCTCCTCGTCGGTGGACCTCCTCGTTGGCAGCACGGAGGCGCTGCTGAAGGTGCTGCCGCGGGCTCTGGAGGTGTGCGGCGTGGGGGCGCACAGGTTCCGTGACGCCGTTCCGCGGATCCTGGCCCGGATGGAGGCGGAGGCGGACGACTCGGGGCCGGAGACGCCGAAGCCGCCGGCGGTCGACTGAACGGGAGAGGAGGAAAGAACGAGATGGAAGGCGAAGAGAAGATCAGCGCGTCGCTGCAGGCGGTCAAGGAGTTCCTCGCCGAGGAGGGGTTCAGGCCCGCCGTGAAGGCTGGCGACCTCCGCATCGAGTACCGCGGATGGTCGATCGTTGTCGGCTCGCCGGAAGACGACCCGGAGTACTTCTGGCTCCAGCTGCCCTTCTTCTATGAGTTCGAGAGCGAGGAGGAGATGCGCCGGGGTCTCGAGGTCGCTTCGGACGTGAATCGACGCTTCAAGGTGGGGAAGGCCTACGTGACCGAGGACCGAGGAGACGTGATTGCGATGGTGGGGGTCTTCGTGAAGAGCCCGGAGGAGTTCCTCGCGATCTACCGCCGTTACCTCTCGATCCTCGTCTCCGTCGCGGTCGAGTTCCGGGCCGACATGGCGGCGAGGACGGAGCAGGAGAAGGGCGAGGAGCCCGGCCCGCCCCCGGCGTAGGCGGACCGGGCCCGGATTCGGCCACCGTTCGCACCGAAGCCGAAGGTGCGCTGTTCGTCGGCCACGAGGTCCAGGCCCCCGGGCTTCATGGTGAAGGCCTTCCGGGGCCAGAGGGTGAACGGTAGGACCATGGGGACGGCGAGCCCGACTCAGGCCATCCGCGTCCCTGATGTCCTCAGGGAGGCTCACGAACAGCCAGGCTAGCTGGATATGTAAAGTGCGCGGATCATGAATCGCGCTGAAAGCGACCTGGTGTCGTTCAAGAGGCTCTTCGACGATGGCCAGGTCGTCCTCTGGCAAGAGGACGCTCGCGAAGACGGCGAGCCCGATCGATACGGAATCGTCACGATCATCTGCACCAGTTCGAACTGTCCTTGCTGCGAGATCGAGCTCGAGGTCCATCGTGTCAACTCGAGCGCCTCGGGCGAGATCTTCCCGCCAGGGCCCCCGATCCTCACCGTCACGCTGGACCTGCCTTCCGGCGAGGTTTCCACGAAGGACACCTTCGAGGAAGGGAGCCCTGGGGCCGCGGTTCTGGCGAGCCTGAAGGCCAGGCTCCGGGGCTCCCTGCTCGAGTTCTTCCGGGCACGGTGGCTCAGGGCGAAGCACCAGGACGATTCCGACGAGTGGCGCCACGTCGACTGGAGCCGGATCGACCTCGACGCGATGGTTCCGTTCTTCGACGTGTTCCCGAGCCGCTGGGACCTTTGCGTCGTGAAGGACGGCAAGCTCTACTGGGCGGTGGACAACTGGTGTCTGAAGGCGGGCTGCCCATGCACGGACGTCGTGATCCACTTCATCTCCGAGGCGACTGGACCAGCTGGGAGCGTCCAGCTCGACACCCGTACCGGTCGCCCGAACGGACCCAACACGGATCAACGTGGGCTCGCATTCTGGGGCGAGCTCGAGGCCGAGCCAGGGATACGGAAGGAGCTCCGGCGGCGTCGCGACGTGATACGCCGAGTCGCGCAAAAGCTGCCGGCGCTCCACGGCGCCACCACGACGGTCGGGCCCACCACCACGACGGTCGTGCGCACGACGAAGGTCGGACGCAACGACCCGTGCCCGTGTGGCTCCGGGAAGAAGTCCAAGCGCTGCTGCGGCTGAGTGATGGCGAAAGAGACCTCGGGCCCCGTCAGTCGGCTCCGAGGCGCCTTCCCATGGTCTCCTGCCAGTCGAGGACGCCGATGACGTCAGCCTTGCGGCCTTACACCTTCATGATCATGGCGCTCGTTCAGGAGCCGATGAAGATCCTTTTCGCGACGTAACCGTGACGCGCCGTTTCTTCCGTTACTGGCTTCCGCTGGTCGCGTGGACAACCATGATCTTCATGGCTTCGACGGACGTCTTCTCTGCACAACATACGGGATCGGCGATCCAAACGATCGTCGCCGCGATCGTCGGTTATCCGCTTCCGCTGAAATACTTCGATCCGCTGCACTTCCTGACCAGGAAGCTCGCCCATCTGACGGAATATGCCATTCTCGGGGCGCTGGCGTTTCGCGCCGTGCGCGCGGAAGAGGGCGGATGGTCGGCTCGATGGGGCACGGTCGCTATTGCTATCTCGTTGCTGATTGCGGCGAGTGACGAGTTCCACCAGAGTTTTGTCCCGTCGCGAACCCCTTCGCCGGTGGACGTGGCGATCGATACGGTAGGCGCTGCAATCGCGCAGGGAATCATCTGGTGGAGTGTTCGACGACAGGCGGATTCGGCGTGAGATAGACCGTGTAGCACACAGCCGGAGGTCTACCCCGGGCTGGACGAGTACTACCGGAAGGTGTGGGAGGAGCGGGTCGAAAAAAGGTGGGCCGTGAGGCTGTGCCCCGCTCACTGGCCCGGCCTGGCCGGGGAGGCGGAGCGGCCCTCTACCCCACGTACCTGAGGGTCGGGTCGGCGGCGGAGGGACGGATGGAGCCTCTGCCGAAGAAGCGCGAAGCCGGTAAGATCAGGCAGAGTTGGCAGATGAACGAGATCACGGCACATATAGACAGTTCTGGTACTTGATTAGCGCCCGGCGCAACCAATTAGGGCGGGATCCCTCCACGTGGCGATGTGAAGTGCTTCATCAATCCTGCAACAACGGAGGCCTCACCCCGTACTTGATTAGCGCCCGGCGCAACCAATTAGGGCGGGATCTCTCCACGTGGCGATGTGAAGCGCTTCATCAACCCTGCAACAACGGAGGCCTCACCCCTCTTGATAATGGTGCGGATGATGCTCGCGAACGCGGAGAAGGCCTCGGCCCCGCTCTGGGTCTTTGAGCACTGGGAGACCTTGCGCTGGATCACAGCGGGGCGCAAGGCTTGCGGGTTCCGGCGATCGTGAACACCCATTCCCTATGGCGTCAAGCTACGGTTGCCGTCCGGGGGATTCCGGTCGATTCCCGGCGGGGAGCACGGCTTCGGGCGGCGGCGAGCACCCTTGCCGTGAGCCGTTCGGACCGGACGAGGGAGCGGTCGGAAGCGGGCAGGGAGGC
>CAIMWE010000104.1 GCA_903845115.1 uncultured Acidobacteriota bacterium
GCGAGCGGTCCCGCGTTCGGGCTTTCCGGAGCAGCTCCGGGGGCCGTGCCGTTCTCCTGCTTGTCCTTGCTCATCCGTTCCTTCTCCTGGCTCACTCTACTTCCCCTCCTTCGTGTCCAGGAAAACCGGGGGCGCCCCACGTGCTGATCGTGCGGGGCATGTCGAGAAAGAAGTCAGCGATTCGTCTCCTTCTCCACGACCGCGCAGAGAGTCTCGACCGTCAGCAGCGAGAAGAGCTGCGCCGGCGTGACGTGAACGGGATCCGGGAGCGCGCGGCATTCGGGAAGGAGCCCGGCGAACTTCTCGAGGGCATTCGGAGATAGGAACCCGTCCTGGATGACCCCGGGGGCCGAGACGTCGAAGCCCCCGAGGACCGCGAGATCGCCTTCGCGGATGTCGATCCCGAACCTCTTCTCCAGGGCGAAGACGATCTCCAGGAAGTCGAGGGAGTTTGCGCCCAGCTCGTCGATGAGACGGCTCTCCCGTCCGATGTCCTCGGGCCGGAGGGCCAGGCTGCCGGCCACGATGTCTCTCACGGTTGCGAAGATCTCGTCTCTGTTCAATGGGGACCTCTCTACTCGATGAAGCGCAGGACTCGTTCGGCCGGTTTGCGGGGGGTGGGCCCGGGTGTCTCCGCCGGATACCCGACGGGGACGAGGGCCAGGAGGTTCCAGGTCTCGGGCACCTCGAGGATCGCCCGGATCCGGTCATCCGCGAGATGGGGACCGGTCATGCAGGTCGCTCCCAGGCCCAGCTCGTGAGCCATCAGGAGCAGATGCCCGAGCGCCAGCGAAGAGCCGACGAGTCCCGTCGTCTCCTCCATCCTGTCGATCGTCGCCCGCATCTCGGCCGGTAGCGAGTTGTCCAGGAGGTTCGAGAGGAGGCTCGAGCGCTTCCAGAGAGGCGCGAGGACGACGGGTGCCTCGGCGAAGCAGGTGAAGGAATCGCTGTACTCCCGGAATGCGGCCTTCCTCGACGACTTGAGGTGTGTGACGACGACCTCCACGGCCTCCCGGACGGCCAGGGCGAGATCCCGGATGACGGTCCGGTTCGTGATGGCGAGGTATCTCCAGGGTTGCTGATTGCTGGCGGACGGAGCGGTGATGGCGGCCTCGACCATTCGGAGGAGCAGGTCTCGGGGGGGAGGCTCGGGTCGGAAGACACGGACGCTGCGTCGAGCGCGCATGATGTCGTCGATCATCCCTGGAGGTACCCCCCGTCCACGGTGTGAATCGAACCGGTGATGTAGCCGGCTTTCTCTCCCAGCAGGAAGACGGCCAGGTCGGCGACCTCCTCGGGGCGCCCTAACCGCGCGAACGGCAGATGGGCCAGCAGCTCGGTCTCGGCGATCGCCCTGGTCCCTTCGAGCATGCGGGTCGCCACGGGACCCACACGGATCCCCACGGCCCTGATCCCCTTCCGGCCATACTCGACGGCCAGCCCTCGAGTCAGGGCCTCCAGGCCGGCCTTCGTTGCGGCATAGGCCGCCTGACCTCGAGAGGGATGAACGGCGGCGACCGAGCTGAGGTTCAGGATGACCCCCGACCGCTGCCGGATCATCTGGGGCAGGACCGCGCGGGCACAGAAGAGGCTCCCGAGGAGGTTGGTCTCGAGGAGTTCGCGCAGGGCTTCCGTCCGGGCCACCGCAAGGAGCTCCGGGTGGATGACCCCCGCGGCGTTCACGAGCCCGTCGACACGGCCCTCGGCCGCAACGAAGGCGGTGATGGCCCTGTCCACCTCTTCCGGCAGGTGGACGTCGAAGGGAACGAGGCGGAAGCTCTCCGGGGCCTCGGCGGCGAGCGTTTCGGCCTGACGTCTCGACGCGCGAAAGCCGAGACCCACGATCGCGCCCGCACGGGCGCAGCCGCGAGCCACCGCGCTCCCGATTCCGCCGGACGCGCCGGTCACGAGGATTCGCTTCCCCTCAAGCATCGGCGACCTTCAGGACGAGGGCGGCGTTCTGTCCGCCGAAGCCGTAGGAGGTCGAGAGGACGAACCGCTGCCGGTGAGGGCGTGCCACGTGCGGCACGTAGTCGAGGTCGCAGGCTGGATCAGGGACATCGAGGTTGATCGTCGGGTGAACCATGCCGGCCTCCATGCAGGTGATCGCCGCGATCGCCTCCACGGCTCCCGCGGCCGAGATGAGGTGCCCGATCATCGACTTCGTCGCCGAGATCGGAATGCGGTACGCCCTCTCCCCGAAGAGGCGTTTGAGGGCCAATGTCTCCACAGGGTCGTTCTTCGGCGTGGAGGTGCCGTGGGCGTTGACGGCGTCGATGTCCTCGGCGGTCACATTCGAGTCGGCCAGCGCCCGGGTCATCGCCTGAAACGCGCCGCGCCCTTCGGGATGGGGCTCGCTGATCCCGTGGGAGTCGAAGGAGCAGCCGTAACCGACGATCTCGGCGTGGATCGTGGCGCCCCGCGCCCGGGCGGCCTCATACTCCTCCAGGACCAGGATCCCGGCCCCTTCTCCCAGGACGAAACCGTTCCGGCCCTGGGCGAACGGGCGCGAGGCCTTCGCCGGCTCCTCGTTCCGCCGGCTCAAAGCCCCGAGGGAGCAGAAGCCCGCTACTCCGAGTGGGTTAATCATCGAGTCGGTCCCCCCAGCGAGCATCCAGCCGCACCGGCCGGAGGCGACTCGCCAGAAGGCGGTGCCGATGGCGTCGGTTCCCGCCGCGCAGGCGGAGACGTGGGTGAGCGGGGGAGCCGTCAGGCCGTGTTCGTGGGAGATCAGGTGGACGCAGATGTCGGACGGCATCTGGAGGAACTGGAGCCGGTCCCTTTGCCGCGGCGGAAGCGTGAAGCCGGGGCGCCGCGACGTCGCCAGGTCCTCCATGGAGAAGAGCTCGAGGCCGATCCCGAGGCTGATACCTCCGATCCCCTCGGGCCGCGTCCCTTGGGAAGTCGCGTCTTTGATCGCCTGCCGTGCCGCCTCGAGGGCGAAGGTAATCTTCCGGTCCCGCACGACGTCGCCGTCCCACTTCACCTCGGCCGCGATCCGCGTCGGCAGCGCGGCCGGGGGGAAGAGGCTGATCACCCCCACTCCCGAGACGCCGGCCAGGAGGCGATCGCGAAAGGTCAGGACGTCGAGGGCGATCGGCGAGACGACACCCATCCCCGTCACCGCGACGCGCCGGCGGAGGCTCACGGGCCCTCCCACACGCTGGACGCCTCGATTCCGTCCCTCGTCCGGATCTCGTGGGTCAGGGGTGCCCCCTTGCGGAGGTCCAGCGCGAACGGGAGGGACGCGGTCCCCATCTCGACAGCGGT
The DNA here is from genome assembly GCA_903845115.1 of uncultured Acidobacteriota bacterium. Classification (GTDB taxonomy): domain Bacteria; phylum Acidobacteriota; class Thermoanaerobaculia; order UBA5066; family UBA5066; genus CAIMWE01. The sequence goes on from CAIMWE010000104.1 coordinate 3,271, forward strand.
GGCCGACCCGTCGAACAGCTCGGAGGGCTCCCGGCTCTCGACCCACGGATCGAACGCGGAGAATGCGACGGAGAGAC
>CAIMWE010000105.1 GCA_903845115.1 uncultured Acidobacteriota bacterium
CTATCCCGCAGGAGCCCATACTCGGCAGGAGAGCCTGATGGCGGTTCAAGATCCCGGACCCGCCGAGGCGTCCCCGGGGGTCATTCCTCCCGACTGGCTGGAGGAGTTCGAGGCGGCCGCGCGGCGTCCGCTGAAGACCAGGTTCCGGTACGCCTTCATCAAGACGTACCGGCCGGTGCTCGACGACGCTCCGTTCCGGGCCTTCGACTCGATGGGGGAGTACAGGCTCTGGTGCGAAGAGAATCTCCCGGATTGGCTCGGGTATGGGCGCGTTTGAGTACCGGCAGGCCGAGGAGATTCGTGACGCGTTCTCCCGTCACGGGGTGCGCTACCTCTTCATCGGAAAGTCCGGGGCCGTCCTCCTCGGGTTCCCGGACACGACCCAGGATGTCGACCTCTTCGTCGAACGGTCGCCGGAAAACGGCGACGCCCTTGCGCAGGCCCTCCCGGAGCTCGGATTCGCCCTGACGCCGCAATAGGCTCGGGAGATCCGCGCCGGGAAGGACCTCGTCCAGATCAAGAACGGCCCGTTCGACCTCGATCTCGTCTTTGCACCCGACGGGATCGGGACTTTTTCGGAGGCCCGGGGTCGACGGGTCGAAGCGGAGGGGTTTCCGGTCTGCCATCCTGACGACATCATCGCCAGCAAGGAAGCGACGAACCGCCTGAAGGACCGGGAGTCCCTGCCCCGGCTGCGCTCGTTCAGGGACTACTGGAAAGCGAAGTCGACGTCGACGTCGCGTTGACCGTCCGCCAGGGGACGCATCCGATAACCGCTCCCGGGGGGCCCGCCCGAAGCCGCGCCTCCTGGACCATCCCGGGTCGACCCGGCGTCTGACATCGGCCGGGATCAGCGGCGGGCGATCGGGGCGGTGAAGGCATAGCCGAGGCTGTGCTGGGTCAGGATCGGGGCGAGGCCGCCGGTGGCCATCGCGATCGTCTGGCGGGTGCGGCGGACGAGGGTTTCGAGGGCGCGCTGGGCGCTCCCGTCGCCGCGCCCGTAGAGGCCCTCGAGCAGCTCGTCGCGCTGGGCGGTCCCCCCCGCGTGGGAGACGAGGAGCTCGAGGAGCTGGTACTCCTTTGGCGTGAGGTCCACCCGCGTCCCGAGCGGGTCGAGGAGCCCCCTCTGCCCCGCCAGGAGCGTCCACTCCCCCCCCCCCGCCGGGGGCGGGGCCCCGCCGGCCACGGTCACGGCCGGGAGGGAGGCCCCGGCGCGTCTCGCCGCGAGGCTCTCGATGGCGGCGGCCAGCTCGCGCCCCTCCACCGGCTTTCCGAGGAAGAGGTCCGCGCCGGTCCGGTAGCAGGCGACGCGCGTGTCGAGGGTGTCCCGGGCGGTGATGACGACGATGGAGCTCGACGTGTTGCGCCGGGTGTAGTCGACGAGGACTTCCCCGGCCTGGTCGGGGAGGCCGAGGTCGATCACGGCGACGGAGAAGGGGCGCTCGGCGACGACCCGGTAGAAGGAGAGGCCGTCCCCGACGGCCGTGACGGAAAAGCCGGAGAGGGTGAGGAAGTCGGCCAGGCCGTCGCGCAGCAGCGCGTCGTCCTCGACCAGGATGACGGTGGTCTCCTCGCTCACGCGCTCCCCTCCATGGTTGCCAGGGGGAACGATACAGCGACTTCGAAGCGCCCCGGCGTCTCGAGGCTCAGGGCCAGGCGTCCCCCGAGGTCGCCCACGAGCTTCTTCACGAGGTAGAGCCCCATGCCGTCGCCGGGGATCCCCTCGGCGTTGGCGCCGCGGACGCTCCTCTCGAGCAGCGCCTGCGAATCGCGGCCGGGATCCGCCGCGAAGGCGTTGGAGACGACGACCTCGGCGATGTCGGCGCCCGAGCCGGCCCCCTGGCGAGAGAGGCGGACGTCGACCCGGCTGCCGGCGGCGGCGTACTTCCCGGCGTTGTCGAGGAGGTTGAGGAAGACCGTCTCGAGGAGGCGCGGGTCGGCGCGGACGAAGGCGGGGCCGTCGGAGCGGAAATCGACGCGGCGCGAGCGGTCGGGCCAGGCCGCGGCGGCCTCGCGGGCGAGCCTTCCCACCAGGGGCTCGAGGTCGAGGGGCTCGATGCTCACTCGCCGGTGCCCTCCCCAGTCGCCGCGGCGCAGCGTGCCGTCGAAGATCTCGGCGAGGCGTCTCAGGGCGACTCCCATGCTCTCGTGGCGGACCCGGTGCCGCGGGTCGTCGTCCGTGAGGGCCAGGATGTCCAGGTTCGTCCTCAGGATGGCGAGCGGCGTCCGGTACTCGTGGGTGACGACGTCGATGAACCGACCTTGCTGCTCGCGGATCCCGCGCTCGCGCACGGCGTCGCGCTCGGCCCGCTCGCGCTCCTCGCGAAGCGCCCTGTAGCGGGCGCCGATGGCGACGTAGAGGGCCAGCACGCCGCCGACGGCGGAGAAGTTCAGGCCGTAGAGCAGGAGCAGGTGGCCGCGGCCCAGCCCCAGGAGGAAGGCGGAGGTGTTGGCGAGGGCGCCGAGGAGGCTGGCGAGGATCGCGGCGAAGAGGAAGCCCCCCCCCGCCATCCTTCGCCGCCAGAGGCGGAACGCGAGGGAGATGCCGACGAGGATCATCAGCACCAGCAGGGCCTGGACCGCCACCATCGCCTCGCGGAAAAAGCCGAGGGCCATCGCGCCCAGGCCGGCCAGGGGAACCACGATCGCCACCTGGTAGAGCCCGTACGTCAGCCGCTGCCGGCGCTCCACCTGGAGGACCTCGCGGTAGAGGAGGGAGCCGAGCGAGGCGCTGACGAGGCTGGCGACCCCGACCCAGGCGTCGGTGACGGCCGGGTGAGAGGGGAGGAGGTACTGCGCGGCGAAGCCGCCGGCCCCGACGAAGAAGAGGACGAGGCTGAGGAAGTGGGCGATGAAGAGGAGGTGCACCTGCTCGCGGAGCCAGTACCACGAGACGCCGGCGAGGAGGATGACGGCCACGAGTACGCCGATCAGGGCGAGGAGGAGGCCGTACTCGCCCGGGATGGCCGCATGGAAGTCGTCCGGCGCCCAGAGGCGCGGCACCACCATCGAGGAGCTGGTGGTCTCGACGCGGAGCCAGAAGGTGCGCGAGCCTCCTTCCTCCAGCCGGAGCTTGAAGACGAAGCAGCGGTAGGGGACCTCGCGCGCGGAGAAGGGAAGGCGGTCGCCCGCGCGCCGCTCGAGGAAGGCGCCGGGCCGGGCGGGGTCCCTTTCGTAGAGGCGCAGGTCGTCGAGGAAGGGGGGGAGGATCTCGAGCCACCACTCGCCGGCCGGGGCCTCCACCCTGAAGCGGAGCCAGTGGGCGGCGCGCGTGTACCCGGCGGCGAGGATCCCCGAGGGGAGGGGGCTGAAGCGGTCCGGGCCGGCTGTTGCTGCCGTGGCTGAAGCTACGGTCTCGATCGTCTCGGTGCCGTGGGGGTCCTTCAGGACCGCCAGGTCGCGCAGGGCGGGAGCGGCGGCGAGCGGCATCGCCCCCGAGAGAAGCAGGGCGGCCAGGAGGGAGGCCGGCCTCACTCGACCCTGCGGGCCGCCCCGCAGGGTCGGGCGCTCCTTCCCCCCGCCGCCGTGGTCGGCCTCGGCCTGATCGGGGACGAGGGTGACTCTGGGAACCGCGGTGACCGCGGGACCTCGTTGGGCATGTCGTCCGTTTCAGCCGGCGCCTGATCCGAGATCGGGTGCAGGGCGTAACCTACAACCTCAAGACCTGACCCCATTTGCTTACTTCAGGAGGGCGGTCACGTCGGCGAGGCCCGACTTCTGAAGGTCGGCGAGGCTCATTTCCTTGATCGCCTGCAGGTCCCAGAGCTGCCTGCAGTCCACCTTGAAGAAGTTGAAGCCGTCGCTCGTCCGGACGTAGTAGGCGCCGTTCTTCGTGTCGCGCAGGGAGGTCCAGACCGTCACGTCGTACGGCGCATCCTGGGCCGAGGCATCCTTCACGACCCCGAATGCGACGTCGGCATTGTTGAGGACGTGGGAGACGAGACTGAGCGCCTCGGCCGCATTGGCCGGCGTCTTCGCCGAGTTGCGCATCACGGCCAGGCGGACGAAGCGGCTCGGCGAGGTCATGTCCCCCGGGACGCCGAAGGCGCCGGAGCCCATGTTCGGCACCTTGACGTCGAGCCCGCCGAACGCCTTCTCGTGCGTCGAAACGGAGGTGGTCTGCACGAAGTTCCTCAGGTTGACCAGGTGCCAGTCGAACGTCGGGTCGTTCGTCACGACGCCGACCTTGTTGTCGTGGACCTTCGCGACGGACCTTCCCGTGGTCTCGTCCCTGACCCACTCGACGACGATCCCCTTGCCCGTGGCGTCGAAGAGAACGAGGTGAAACGGCATCTGCTGCTTCGTCCAGATGGCGACCTGGTCGAGGTTCGCCTTCACCTCGTCGACCGTGGCGAACTGGCTGGCCAGCCAGAGCGGGAGGTCCGTATTCGACAGGGCCTGCCCCTTCTTCTCCGCGGGGACGCTCGTCGGATAGAAGGCGGCGTTGAGGATCTGGACCGACACCGTCAGCCCCTTTTCATTCATGGCGTCCGTGGGCGTGCCGGAGCCGATCACCGGCAGGCCGAAGCTGGAGTACTTCGCCTGGTAGGAAAGCCCCGGGCTGCCGTCGGGATTCGTCGATCGGATCGCCTTCCCGCGGGGGACGAGGGCCACCCTGACCTTCATGGTGGCCGGGTTGTCGTCCATGGTGCGGGCGACGACGCTCGCGCCGTCGGCGGCGGTCAGCTGCACGCTGCTGCAGGCAGACGCCGGGGAAGCGTGGGTCACGACCGCGGAGATCAGCAGGGCGGTCAGCTGCAAGAAAGCGGGGGTCCGTCTCGACTCATGCATTAGTTGGCTCCTTCCGTTCTCGTTTCACTCTCCGGCACTCGAGGTCCTTCGGGGATGCGCGCGTTCGATTGCCTCACGATGACCTCACCATTACCTCCAGACCTCTTCTTCGGAAGGCATACAATTCCCCGCGGTCCGCGCTGGAGGCGGGTTCCCCGGCGCGGAGAGAGGGGCGCGGCATGGCCTTTTCGAACAGCCCAGGTAGCTCCCATCCCCGGGGCATTCTGCACGAAGAGGGGGAGAGGCACGCGGGCGTGACCTTCGGGCGGGGGCGCAGACCCGTCCGTGGCCCCGCGCGGCTCGCCGCGTCGGCTGCCCTTGGCGGCCTGGCCCTCCTGCTCCTCCTGCCCGGCGTCCTGACGGGCCAGGGCTTCCCCGTCGTCCAGGTGGACGGCGGCAGCATCACGGGGATGGAGCTGATCGGGGCGCCGACGACGACGTGGTCTTTCCGCGGCATCCCCTTCGCGGCGCCCCCCGTCGGCGACCTGCGCTGGAAGGCGCCGCAGCCGGTCGTCCCCTGGGACGGCGTGAGGGCCTCCACGCAGTACGGCCTGGTCTGCCCGCAGATCAACGCGGATTGGGTCCTCAATCCGAATACGGTCGCCGAGAGGCAGTCCGAGGACTGCCTCTACCTGAACGTCGTCACGCCGACCGGCACGTTCACCGACCGCCTGCCGGTGATGGTCTGGATCTACGGCGGGAGCTTCCTGAACGGGTCCGGCTCGGCCCCCCTCTACGACGGGGCCTCGCTGAGCCGCAAGGGCGTCGTCGTGGTCACGTTCAACTACAGGCTCGGGCCCTTCGGGTTCTTCGCGCACCCCGCGCTCACGAAGGAGTCGGGCCACGGGTCGTCGGGAAACTACGGCCTCCTCGACCAGATCGCGGCCCTGCAGTGGGTGCAGCGCAACATCGCGAGGTTCGGGGGCGATCCGGGCAACGTCACCATCTTCGGCGAGTCCGCCGGAGCGTGCAGCGTCCTCGACCTGATGTGCTCGCCGCTCACGGACGGTCAGAACCTCTTCCACAAGGCCATCGCGGAGAGTCCGCCGAACGCCGACAGCGGCATCGTCATCTACTCCACGCGCCCCCTTGCCGACGGCGAGGCCATGGGCCAGGCGCTCTCGGCGGCCCTGGGGTGCGCGGGCAAGCCCGACGAGCTGGCCGCGCTGCGCCAGGTCACGGCCCAGAACCTGCTCACGGCCGCAGACCCGGAGCAGCGCCTCTTCCAGAACGTCGCCGCCTACACCTTCCAGCCGTACGTGGACGGCTGGGTCCTGCCGAAGGACCCCGTGAACGCCTTCGCCGACGGCGACTTCCGTCACGTCCCCGCCATCCTCGGGTCGAACCGCGAGGAGGCCAACATCGGCCGGCCCGTCGTCAAGTTACTCAACGTCGACAAGCTGAAGGCGTCGCTCACGCAGATCTACACGCCCTATGCCGAACAGATCTACGCGCTCTTCCCGGCGCCGCCCAACCCGTCGAACGACCAGATCAAGCTCTCGCTGCTCCAGACGGCCACGCTGACCGTGTTCACCGCGCCGACGCAGTACTTCGCGAGGTCCATCGCGGCCGCCGGGCAGCGCGCCTACAACTACGTCTTCACGGGGCAGCCGTGGGGCTCCTACCTGGGCGCGTTCCACAGCTCGGAGCTCCCCTACGTCTTCGGCAACCCGTACTCGAACGGCGTCTACACGTTCGACCCGACCAGCCCCCCCTCGGCGCTCTCGGCTGGGATGCAGGGCTACTGGACCTCGTTCGCCATCACGGGCGACCCCAACGGAGGGGGACGCACCCAGTGGCCGACGTTCTCCGGGGGGTCGCCGCCGACGATGATGCTCGACCCGGCGGGGTTCACGGTCGTGCTGGGCTACCAGGCGCACGAATGCGCCGTCGCCGACCAGCTGTTCGTGCCGTCCCTTCACCCTCCGCTGAGGGAAGGGCCGGTGACCTGGGCCACCCCGCGGTGACGGCGGCGCGCCCGGGGGGCGTGGGCGAAGCGCCCGTGCCCCTTCTCGTCACGCAGGCACAGGATCGGCTCGGTCCTGCAGGTCCAGGGCGGGAGCCAGGATGGGAGAAGAGAAGATGAAGAAGCTGCAGACCCTCGTCGGCGTCCTCGCGGTATTGGCGGCTTTCGGTCCGAGCGTCGAGGGAGCGCAGGGGGTGGCCTGGGGGCCTGGTCTGAGCGGGGTTCCCGCGCCGCAGGCGACGGAGGCCCTCCTCTCCCAGAACAGGGTGAAGGTCTCGGTGACCTGGAAGAACCCCTACGGCGGGCAGACCGGAACGGCGACGTTGGCCGCGCAGGGGGACGAGTTCGCCTACTTCACCTTCTCGACCCTGGCGAACCCCGAGGTCTTCGTGAAGGTGCTGGGGAACAACGAGCCGGGCTGGCTCCAGCTCTTCGCGGCGGGCCTGACGACCTTCGAGTACACGGTGACCTTCGCGGCGTGCGGCGCGACGAAGACGTTCCACAAGGCCGCGTACGAAAAGGTGACGTACGACGACGGGCGCGGATTCTCGAGCTCGGGGTGCGAGCCCTGGTCGAACGAGACGACGGTGACTCTGCCGGGCGAGGTGCCTTTCACCGTGGTGAGGATCCCGGCCGGGACGTTCCAGATGGGGTCGCCGGCGACGGAGAGGGGCCGGAACGTCGACGAGACGTTGCACCAGGTGACGCTCACAGAGGACTGGTACATGGCGAAGACCGAGGTGACTCAGGGGCAGTGGCAGGCGGTCATGGAGGCGCCGATGAGCACGGAGTGCGGCGACCACGGAACCGGGGCGAGCTATCCCGTCAACTGCGTCTCCTGGGACGACATCCGCGGGGCGGGGGGCTTCCTGGACAGGCTGAACGCGCACCTCGCGGCGACGGGGCAGGCGGGAGCCGGGAAGTTCCGGCTGCCGACGGAGGCGGAGTGGGAGCGGGCGGCCAGGGGAGGGACCGGGACGAGGTTCTCGTTCGGGGACGCGACGGCGGGGAGCGACAGCTGCAAGGCCAACGCCGAGGCGAATCCCTTCGCCTGGTGGTGCTACAACTCGGGGTCCGTCCTGCAGGCGGCTGGGACGAAGGCGCCGAACCAGTACGGGCTTCTCGACATGCACGGGAACGTCTTCGAGTGGGTGGAGGACTGGTACGGCAGCTACCCCGCGGGAGCGGCGACGAACCCGACGGGACCCTCGAAGGGCTTGGACAAGGTGTTCCGGGGCGGCGGATGGAAGTACTACCTGGACTACTGCCGCTCGGCGATTCGCTACGCCGACTCGCCTTCCGGCCGCGACTTCAACATCGGGTTCCGCCCCGCCAGGTCGAACTGACCCCCGGTTCCCGTCCCCTCGGGGCCCGTCGCCCTGGCCGCCCGGGTCTCTCCCCGGGCGGCCCTTCCCCCCGCCGCCGTGGTCGGCCTCGACCTGATCGGGTGCAAAGCGTAACCTACAACCTCAAGACCTGACCCCGTCTTGTATCTTGGTTTAGGAGTCGTTACCGATGACCATTCTCGAATCGCCGGCGCCGGTGAAACGTCGACGGTTCTTCGGCCTCGGGTGGGAAACGACGGTGGTGGCAGGCGGTGCTCTGCTTCTGGCGCTCCTCGCGCTTCGCGTCTCTCCAGACTGGGTCCGCGGCGTCATTGGCGGCGGAGACGCCTGGCAGAACCTCTGGAACATCCAGCACGCTGACCGCTCTCTTCGCGGTGTCACGCCGCTCTTCTTCAGCGACCAGGTATGGGCCCCCGACGGGACGGACCTTTTCGCCCACACCCTCGCTCCTGCCGTCAGCATCCCGGGCGCCTTCCTCGCTCGACTTGTCGGCCTTTTCGCGGCGTACAACGCCCTCGTCGTCCTGTCTTTCGTCCTCGCGGCGGCGGCCGCCTATCGTCTCAGCCGTCGTCTCGGGGCCGGGACGATCGGTTCGGCCCTCGGGGCTCTCGTTTTCGCTTTCGCCCCGGAGCGGATGGCGCGAGCCCTGGGACACATGAACCTCCTCTGGATCTTCTGGATTCCGTTCGCCCTGGAGGGGCTCGTCGTTACCAGCCGTGGGGCTGGCCGACGCGAGAGGCGGTGCGGGATCGTCCAGTCGGCGGCCGGCCTCGCCCTCCTGGGCTACACCGACTGGTACCTCTCGTTCCTCGGCGTCCTGGTCGTCGGTTCCTTCGCTTTCTTCGAGGTCTTGCGGCGGAAGGACGATCGGCGACTCCTGCTTGTCCGCCTCTCCCTGGTGGCTACTCTTTCGATCCTCCCTGTCCTTCCCCTGGCCCTCGCCGTGGCCTCGCACGCACGCGCCGAAGGGACGAAGGGACACGACCCGCGAAACTACTCTGTCTCCGTCACGTCGCTGTTCGTCCCGTCTCGCGTCCAGCTCCTCTCGGGACTGACCCCCTCGCTCACCGCCGAGGAGAGATTGACGGTCGAGGAAGGATCGCACTACCTCGGCTTCACCGCGCTCGCCGCTCTTGCGTTCATACTCCTTGGAGGGAGACGTCCCCGAGACCTCGATTTCGCTCTCCTGGCGGGAGGTATTGCGTCCGTCCTCTCGCTGGGCCCGGTCCTGTGGGTATTCCGGCACGAATACCGGGTGCCCCTTCCGTATGCACTCCTGGAGAAGGTCCTGCCCCAGGTCAGCCTGGGAGGCTGCGTGTCTCGGTTCCAGATGTTGGCCTCCCTTCCGCTCTCCCTCGCCATCGCCTTCGCCGTCACGCTTCTCATTTCCCGAGGCCGTCGGGGCCGCGCCGTGGTGGCAATCGGAACGCTCCTCCTGTTGATAGAGATCGCACCAGCCAGCCCGGGTCGGTCCGTCTGGCCGTTCGAACCCCCCGACGCGGCAATGAAGTTGATCAGGGAGTCGCCGGTTCCCGGGGCTGTGCTCGATGCTGATCCCGGTGGCCTCGACCTGATCCACCAGCTTCAACACCGCCGTCCACAGCTTTTCGGGTACCTCTCCCGGCTGCCGGCCGGGCTGGTCAGGACGAGACTGGACGACCCGATCCTCGGACCTTTCCTGGACCGCTCGCGCCCTCTTCCCACACTCTCCAGACCGGCTGCGGCAGCGCTCCTCCGTCATCGCTGGAACGTCGCATTCGTCATCAGCCCCGAATTTCCGGAGTTCGCCGTACGCGCGCGAGCCCTCGGTTTTCCCGAGGTCGCTCGGAGCGACCGCGGGGACAGGGCGTCGGTGTATCAGGTCCCTCTCGAGGCTCCGCCTCCGGTGTCCGGTATCGACTTTGCCGAAGTCCCTCGGTTCGACCGTGGCGTCCTCGTGTCGGGAGTGGGCCGCCCCAGCCGGATGGTGGTCGACGGGAAGGAGATCGGCGGGGCTTGGACCGGAAAGACAGCGGAGATCTTGGCCCCGCTGACACCCGGGAGGTGGCGACTTCGGATGGCGTCTGGTCCGGGATTCCCCCCCCGCGTAGTCATCAGGTGGGGAGAGAATGAGCTCGCGAAAACGGTGGAAGGGCCTACTGACCTGCCGATCGAGATCGCAGCGTCGGACCTCGCTCCAGACGGGATGGGTCGGATGACCATCAGCCTCTCCCCCATGGGCCAGAACGAACGAGGCGAGCCGGCCGGAGTCTTCCTCGTCTCGTTTTCCCGCTGAGAGTTGGCTCGCTCCGCAAGGACACTGCGAAAGCGCAGAGGAGAGACCCGTCCTGTCAGCTCCGGAGCGAGCTCGTGGTCCGTGCGACTGGGTGTCCGGACCTTCCCGCGGCGGCCGTCCGCGCGGCGTCGAGCTCGCCCGCTATCATCCCGCTCGTGCCGAAGGTCCAGGTCCTCCCGGACGCCCTCGTCAACCAGATCGCCGCGGGCGAGGTGGTCGAGCGACCGGCCTCGGTCGTGAAGGAGCTGGTCGAGAACTCCCTCGACGCGGGAGCCACCCGGATCGCGGTGGAGGCCGACGGGGGCGGGATCGGGCGGCTCGTCGTGACCGACGACGGCTGCGGGATGGACCCCGAGGACGCTCGGCTCGCGCTCGAGCGGCACGCGACGTCGAAGATCCGCACTCCCGAGGACCTGGCGGCGATCGGGACGCTCGGCTTCCGTGGCGAGGCGCTCCCGTCGATCGCCTCGGTGGCCCGGCTTTCGCTCTCGACCTCCCCCGACCGCTCCGGGCTCGGGACCGAGGTGGTCGCGGACCGCGGGGAGCGGCCCGTCGTCGCGCCGTCGCGCTGCCCGCGGGGGACGCGCGTGACGGTGGAGGACCTCTTCGGGAACGTCCCCGCCCGGCGGAAGTTCCTGAAGTCGCCCGAGGCGGAGCTGAGGGCCGTCTCCAGGGCCTGCGTCGCCCTCGCCCTCTCGCGGCCCGACGTCCACTTCTCGCTGGTCTCGAGGGGGCGGACCGTTCTCGACCTCCCTCCCGCCGCTTCGGCTGCGAGCCGGTTCACGGAGCTGCTCGGGGCGTCGGAGCTGGGCGAGGTGCTCGAGGTCTCGGGCGCGGGGCCGGGGGTGACGCTCACCGGAGCGGTGACGCGGCCCGAGGTGACCTTCGCGTCCAGGACGAGCCAGTGGCTCTTCGTGAACGGCCGCTCCGTGAAGGACGGCACCGTGAGCCACGCGGCGACGCTGGCGGCGCGCGAGGTGCTGCGCGAGGACCGGCATCCCGGGTGGCTCCTCTTCCTGGAGTGCGACCCCGCGCTCTGCGACGTGAACGTCCACCCGCAGAAGGAGGAGGTCCGCTTCCGCGACCCCGGCGCGATCCACTCCCTCGTCCACCGGGCGCTCGGGCAGGCCCTGGGCGGGGGCAAGCAGGCGACGCCGCTCTCCGGCAGCTCGTTCCAGCTGCGGCGCGCGGCGCCGTTCGCGCCGCCGGCCAGCGAGGGGGCCTCGGGCCCGGGGTCGTCTTCCTGGGGCGGTGCGTCGCGTGACAGCGCCTTGCCCGGCGCGTCCGGCGCGTCCGGGCGGTTCAGGGAGACGCCTCTGCCCTGGCTCGCGGCGCCCCCGCCCGTCGGGTCGACCGCGTGGACCGAGGTAGGCGCGGCCGCGGAGACGCCGCTGGGAGCGCTCCGGTTCCTCGGCCAGTACCGGGAGTCGTTCCTGGTGGCCGAGGGCGAGGAGGGGCTCGTCCTGGTCGACCAGCACGTCGCTCACGAGCGGGTGAGGTACGAGCGGATCCTGGCGGAGCTGGGGAAGAAGGAGCCGCTCTCGCAGCAGCTCCTGATCCCGGTGACGTTCGACGCGACCCCGGCGGAGGCGCTGACGATGGAGCGGGCGGACGCGCTCCTCCGGGCGGCGGGCTTCCTCGTCTCCGAGCTGTCGGGGAGGAGCTTCGTCGTCTCGGCCAGCCCGGTCGACACCTCCTCGGGAGCGATCGTCCCGTTCCTCAGGGACCTCCTCGGGAGGCTTGCCGCCCTGCCGGAGGAGACGGGCGACGAGTCGGTCGGGGTCCAGGCGCGGGAGGCGCTGGCGGCGTCGCTGGCGTGCCGCGGCGCCATCACGGTCAACACGAAGCTGCGGCCCGAGGAGGCGACGCGCCTCCTCTCCGACCTCGCCCGCTGCGCCGACCCCTTCACCTGCCCCCACGGCCGTCCGATCTTCCTGACCCTCTCGCAGCTGGAGCTGGAGAAGCGGTTCGGAAGGAGGGGGTAGGGGTCCTCCTCCTCGAGGCAATGCTCGCCCAAGGGCGCCTGTTGCCACGCCGGCTGTATCTACTACGGATGTACAATGTCCGATCACGGAGGCTCCCATGCAAACAGCGCGGATCTTCACCAACGGGAACAGCCAGGCCGTCCGCCTGCCGAAGGAATTCCGGTTCGACGAAGACGAGGTGGTCATCAGGAAGATCGGAGACCTGGTGGTTCTGCTGCCCAAAAGATACCGGGCCGAGAGTCTCCTGGCGATGCTCGAGGAGATCGGACCCATCGACCTCGAGAGGCAACAACCCGTCGAGCAGCAAGAACGGGCCTGAGTACCAAGGATGACCATCCATCTCCTCGACACCAACATCTGCATCTTCCTTCTGAATCAGCGAGAGGGATTCCGGCGGATCGTCAGTCACCTGGATGGCCTGGAGCGAAGGCTGGTCTGCATTTCCGCGGTCACGGTCGCAGAGCTGGAGTTTAGAGCGGCCGCCAGCCAGAGACAGGGTGACAACCTCGCGCGCCTCGAGCGCTTTCTGCTGGAGTTCGAGGTCTTACCCTTTGATCGATCCGCTGCCCGGCAGTACGGTCCGTTGCGCGCGAATCTCCAGGCGAGGGGAACCCCCATCGGTCCGATGGACTGCCTCATCGCCGCTCACGCCTTGTCTACCGCCGCAACCCTGGTGACCAACAACACCCGTGAGTTCAGGCGAGTTCCCGGCCTCGAGGTCGTGGACTGGTCCGCCTAGCGTCTCGCGCGGCGCCGCAGCCGATCCCTTCACCTGCCCCCACGGCCGTCCGATCTTCCTGACCCTCTCGCAGCTGGAGCTGGAGAAGCGGTTCGGAAGGAGGGGATAGGGGTCCTCGATCGTCAGGCCCGCGGGAAGCCCTGGGCGATCCCGGCCACGGCCAGGTTGAAGATCTCCCGGACCGACGCGCCGTACTGGCTCAGCTGGACGGGGTGGCTGGTCCCCATGAGGATCGGTCCGACGACGACCGCCTCGTGCGTCTTGTCCAGGAGCTGCATCGCCAGGTTCCCGGACTGGAGGTCGGGGAAGATCAGGACGTTGGCGTCCTTCTCCAGCTCCGAGAAGGGGAAGTGCTCCTTGCGGATCTCGCTGCCGAGGGCGGTGGCGAGCTGCATCTCGCCGTCCACGACGAGCCCCGGGGCCCGCGCCTTCACGAGCTCGGTGGCCCTCCGGACCTTCCGCGTGAACGGGTGGTCGACGCTGCCGAAGTTCGAGAAGGAGAGCATCGCGACGCGAGGCTCTAGCCCGAGGGTCCGCGCGGCGGCCGCGGTCAGGAGGGCGGTCTCGGCCAGCGCCTCCTCGTCCGGGTCGACGTTCACCGCGCAGTCGGCGAAGAGGTAGACGTCGCGCGGGAGGAGGACCAGGTAGTGGCTCGAGATCCGCCGGACGCCGCTGGCCGGGCCGATCACCTCCAGCATCGACCGGAGCGAGTCGACGAAGTGGGCGTTGACCCCGGAGATCATCATGTCGGCGTCGGAGCCCCGCACCATCAGCGCGGCGAAGAGGTCCCGGCGCGCGAGCCGCTCCTCGGCCATCGACCGCATCACGCCGCGCCGGCGGCGCAGGCGGAAGTACTCGTCCAGGTAGGCCTCCCGGCGGGTCGTCCGCGCCGGGTCGACGATCGTCACCCCGGCCGTGTCGAGACCGAGCCTCTCGACGGCCGCCCGGACCTCGCCTTCCACGCCGAGGAGGATCGGCCGGGCGACCCCCTCCTCCATCAGGAGGCTGGCCGCGCGGAGAGCGGTCTCGTTCGTCCCCTCGGGGAAGACGACGCGGGGCCGCTGCTGCCTGGCCGCGACGATCAGGCGCCGGACCATCTCCCGCCCGGTCCCGAGCCGGAGAGAGAGGCTCTCCTGGTAGGCGGCGGCCTCCACCGGGCGGCGGGCCACCCCTTCCGCGATGGCCTGCCGGGCCACCGCGACCGACTCCCGGACGAGGATCCGCGGGTCGATCTGCCTGGGGAGGAGGTACTCCGGCCCGAAGGCGAGGCGCTGGCCGCCGTAGGCGCGGCTCACCTCCTCGACGACCTCCTCCCTCCCCAGGTCGGCCAGGGCGCGCGAGGCGGCGAGGAGCATCCCGTCCGTGATCCGGGTGGCCTGGACGTCGAGGGCTCCACGCAGGACGTACGGGAAGCTGAGGAGGTCGACGATGGCGTTGGGGACCTGGGTGAGCGAGGTCGCCACGATGACGTCGTGCCGGCAGGCGCGAGCGGCCTCGTAGGTGACCTCCGGCTCGGGGGTCGCCAGCGCGAAGACGGCCGGGAAGCGGGCCATCGACCGGATCATCGGGGCGGTGAGGAGCCCGGCAGCGGAGGCGCCCACGAAGACGTCGGCCCCCTGGAGCGCCTCGGCCATCGTGGCCGGCCCGTCGTCCCTCGCGAGGGTCCGCTGGTAGGGGTTGAGGTCCTCGCGGCCGGTGTGGAGTAGCCCGTTCGCGTCGTAGACGAGGAGCTGCTCGGGGCGGAGGCCCAGGGACCGGAAGAGGCGGGCGCACCCGATCCCCACGGTCCCGGCGCCCGACATCACCATCCGGATGGAGGAGACCTCCTTCTCGGCCAGCGCGAGGGCGTTGATCAGCGCCGCGGTCGCGACGACCGCCGTGCTCTGCAGGTTCTCGTGGAAGACCGGGATCCCGAGGGACTCGACCAGCCGCTCGTGGATGGAGAGGCCCTCCGGCGCGCGGAGGTCGAGGAGGACCACGGCCCCGAACGTCGGCTCGAGGAGGCGAACCGTCTCGACGAACCGGTCGGGGTCCCGCGTCCCCAGCTCCAGGTCGAAGGCGTCGATGTCGGCGAGGCGCTTGAAGAGCAGCGCCAGCCCTTCTCCCATCGGCTTGGCGGCGAGGGGTCCGACGTCGCCGAGGCCGGGGACGGCCGAGCCGTCGGTGAGGACGCCGACGAGGTTCCCGCGCGCGGTGTACCGGAACACCTCCTCGGCCGAGGCGGCGATCGCCTCGCAGGCGAAGCGGGCGCCCGGAAGGTAGGCGAGGCGCATCTCCCGCGCGGTGAGGCACGGCTTGACCGGGCGGACCTCGAGCTTCCCGGGCCGGTCGCCGGAGTGGTAGGCGAGGGCGTCTTCGGAGCGGATCATGGCGGTCCTCCGTGCTGAAACGGGATGCACTCCACCGTCTCGCGCCAGACCGCGACGGCGGCCGGGACGGGACGGACCTGCAGGAGGTGAAGGCCGGCCGGGTCGACGGCGAACTCGACGTCCAGGGGGAGGCCGAGCGTCTCCTCGAGCCGGGCCGCGGTGTGGACCAGCTGGCACAGCTCCACGTACTCGAGGGCGGGCCGGAGGCGCTGGTGGTAGAGGGTCTCGACCCGCCGGGTCCCGGAACCCGAGCCGGCGTCGAAGACGACGCGTTCCCGCTTGTCGCGGGTCAGGTAGCGGACGTGGATCTCCTCGCCGGCGAGCGCCTCGTCCTTCTCCACCGTGATCTCGTCCGCCGCGACGAGGCCGGAGACGACCCCCTCGCCGAGGCCCAGCCCCGCGTTGATCAGCATCTCGCGGATCCGGCCGGAAGCGACGTTGACGGTGTGGAGAACCCCCGACGCCCGGGCGTCCACCATCCGCTGGACCAGGACGCCCCCTCCCACCGCTTCCTCGCCCCCTCCCAGCGATTCCCGGTTGCGGATCGCCCGCGGGGTCCACAGGCCCGCCCAGGCGAGGCGGAGGTGGTCGAGGACGGCCGGGGCGCCCCGCACGAACAGGAAGGTGTCGAACTCGCCGGCGCGGGCGGCCTTCTCGGTGTCTTCCTCGAAGGCCGAGGAGCGGATGGCGACGAACGGGTCGGGCTTCCCGTCCAGCAGCCCGTAGGCCTCTGCGACCTCCGCCGCGAGGCCGGGCGGGAGGGGCGTCAGCTCCCAGGCGCGGCGGATCAGCCCCGACGTCGTCTCGGGGCTCCTCGCGCTGTCGGCGAGGAGAAGGGCGATCACGCTCCGGAGCGACAGGCCCGCTCCGGCCCCGGTCAGCTGCGCCGCCTGCGGGGCGGGAGAGTCGAGGACCTCGTGGAAGGCCCGGTCGGTGACGGCGAACCAGGCGGGGATGGTCGCTCCGGCGCCCAGCCGGTCGATCTCCGCCAGGAAGGCCGCCTTCGAGCCTGCCAGCGGCCGGAGCTCGGCTCCTCCGTCGGCGGCGGTGACGAGGCGCCGTCCCGCGAGCCGTCCCACGGCCGCCCTGTCCTCCTCCTCGACCCGGCGCCGGTGCGCTTCGAGCGGCTCGCGCGCCGGCGCCGGCGTCGCAACCACGGCGTCGAGGCGTTGGAGCAGGGAGAGCCGGTGCCGGAAGCCCCTCTCGCCGGCCGGCGCCGCGGCGATCCGGCCGGCTAGGTCGGCGCGCAGCCCGGTCAGGCGGGAGAGGGCCCGTCCCTCGAGGTTGAACCACGCCGAGAAGCGCTCGGCCGACGGCGCCTCGGCCTCCCGGGCGCCGCTCGCGGCCAGGCACGAGTCGACGGCCCCGAGCCGTTTCTCGAGGCGGCGCACGTCGCGGCGGAGGAAGAGGATCTCCAGGGGATCGGCGGAGGCGGGGACGAGGCGGACGGCCTCCGCGGCGACGGCCGCGTGACGCCGGTCGAGGTCCGCCGCGATCCGGCGGCAGGCCTCGCGCGCCGCTTCGCCGACGGACCGGTTCGCGAGGAGGCGGCGCAGGAGGCTCGCGGGGTCGCCGGTCAGTCCGGCCCCGCCCCCGGTCAGGAGCTCGCGGGCGGCGTGCCGCGCCAGGACGGGATCCTCCATCCGGTCGAAGAGCCGCTCGAGCTGGTGCAGGGCGCGGAGCCGCCGGCCCCGGAGGGCGAGGACCTCGTCGTCGGCGGTCGCCGTGGCCAGCGTCCGCGTGGCCGACAGGAGCTGCCGGAGACCCTCGTGGAGCGCCAGCGCGTCCCGGTCCTGCCCCAGGAGCCGGAGGAGGCCCGCGTCGGCGTCGACGACGAGGAGGTCCCCTTCCCGGACCCTCTCCTCGATCTCCCGCCGGGCCCGCCGTTCCAGCACCCGGAGCGGCCGGTCGAGCGTCACGGCCTCCTCGAACTCGGTCCGCCGGCAGACGACCGTCGGGGCGACGCCCGGCGCCTCGTCCCACCGCCCGCCGGTGACGAGGGCCGGCTTGCCGAACTGCATCGCGAGAAGGCCCGCGTGGCTCAGGACGCCGCCTCCCGTCGAGACGACTCCCGCCGCCCCGAGCAGGAGCGGCCCGTCCTCGGGCCTGAGCGAGGCCGCGATCAGGATCGCGCCGTCCACGTCCGCGGGCCGGCGCCCTCCCGCGCCGAGGGACGCCAGCCCGGTCGCGACGCCCGGGGCGGCGGCGATCCCCCGGACGATCCGCTCTCCGGGCAGGTGGGGGGGCTCCTCGCGCGGGTTCGGGGTGAAGAACGAGAGGCGGAGGGCTTCCGCTTCCTCCGGACCCGTCGAGTCGTCGCACGAGACCGGGAAGTTGTTCCGCCGGAGCCGGGCGCCGAGGACCTCCGTGTCGAGGGTCGCGCTGTCCTGCCACGGTTCGCCCGGGGCGGAGAAACGCCGGTAGGGGGGGCCGTCGAGGGTGAAGAACGCGAGACGGAGGACCCCGGCACCGTCGCGGAGGCCGAAGAGGGTGATCGCCTCCCCCCGGAGCGGGAGGCTGGCGCGCTGGACCTCGAAGCCGTTGACGGAGCCGGTCGTCTCGAACCGGAGGTGGCGCTCGAGCGCGGAGGCGAACCGGGCCACCCGTGCCGAGCCGGCGACCCTCGGGCCGCCGGCGACGAGGAGCCCCGCGAACAGCTCGGTCTCGTGACGGCGCTCGAAGAAGCCGGGCGGGGAGGGCTCCAGGCCTTCCGGCGTCAGGCGCCACTCGCCCCGCGCGATGCCTTCCCGGAGGGGGCGGAGCAGCTCCCGTTCCAGCTCGATCTGGGACGCCGGCCCCTCCTCCTCCGGCAAGGAAGGGAGTCCGCGCCTCCGGAGCGCCTCGCTCAGGGCCTTCCAGAGCTCGGCGCCCGGGACGGCCGCGAAGCGGTCGCGATACGGCCCCCGCCCGTCCCAGCGGGCCTCGCGAGGGCCGGAGGGGCCGGCCTCGACGGCCGCGAGGATCCCGACGCGGTCCGACGTCAGGAGCTGCGGGAAGGGGAGGACGCCCCATCGGGCGAAGAAGTCGGCCCACGCCTCGCCGACCCGGGCGCGGGCTCCGGCGTCGAGAGCCAGGTCGCCGATCGTCCAGTCGATGTCCATGAGGTAGGGAGCGAGGCGGAAGAGCGCCTCGACCTTCTCGCAGAGGTCCGAGAGGTCGGCCGCCCTCTCCTTGTCGTACCGGGCGTGGATCCGCGTGTTCTCGATCCCCACCTCGATGTCCAGGCGCCGGAAGAAGCGGCCGACGCCGTCGAGCGAGGGATTCGGGTGGGAGTCCAGCTCGTGCTTGGAGACGCCGTAGTACTCGAGGTCCAGCATCCCGCCGCGGAGGGGCGGCGCGAAATCGACCCGCAGGAAGAGCGGGTGGTTCCGGTAGGCGAGGTAGTAGTGGACCTCGTTCCCGTAGCAGAACGCCTTCACCTTCGGCAGCCGCTGCTGGCCGAAGAGGAGCTGCCGGGAGAGGCCGTCGACGGCGACCCGGACGGGCCACGGAATCCCGGACGGACCCGCCGTGGCCGGCTCCTCCTCGAAGTCGACGTACTCGACGGCCTGGACGACGGGCCCGAGACGGCCGTCGTCCACGATGGCCACGTCGACGGTGCGGTCGGTCCCCCGGCCCATCTCGGCGAGACGGAAGCCCAGCTTCAGCCCCTTCTGGTGGAGGTAGCGCTTCATCCCGTGCAGCGTCCTCACCTCGCCCGCCGTCCCCGGGTCCTCGAAGAGCTGGACGAGCCGGGTCGCCTCCGCCGAGAGGGACCGGCCCGGGAGAGCCGCGCCGGCCTCCCGCTCGATCCGCTCCTGGAGGTCTCGGTGGACGTCGGCCACGACGCGGCACTCGTCCGGTTCCTTCTCCGCGAAGAGCCCGCAGAACTCCTCCACGATCCGGCCGATCCTCGCGAGGATCCGCCTCGCCTTGTCGGCGGTCAGCGGGGCCAGGTCGAGGATCTCCCCGAGCGCGTCGGCGTGCAGGAGGTTCAGGCCGCGGAACCGGTCGACCGGGTCGGCCCCCGTCGCCGCGACCTTGCGGCGCGCGGCCGCGCCGCCGTGGGCCACGACGATCCACCGTTCGAAGAGCTTGCGGGCGCGCGGGTCGCCGTCCAGGAGGCGGCCCTCGGCCGGGGTCAGGAGGAGAGGGAAGGAGTCGCCCCAGGCGATCCCGACGAACGGGTGGACCTCGAGCCCCACGTTGAGCCGCCGCCAGCCGAAGGCGGAGAGGATCTCGCGGAGGAGGGCCTCTCCGCAGACGGCCTCGGCGCGCCGGAGGGAGGGCAGGCAGGCGGGCGGCTCTCCGGAGATCGGGGAGAGGTCGAGGAGGTCGAGGTGGGTGGCGCGGGTGAACTGGAGATAGGGAGCGAGGAACCGGGCGGCGTCGTCCCCGAGCGTACGCCCCGTGCGCTCCTCCGACGGGAGGCCCTGGGTCAGGTCCAGGAGCCGGGCCGCGAGGCGGCGCAGCCGGGAGTCCTCCGCGTCCGAGAAGAGCGAGTCCAGGCGGGCCTGGCCCTCCGCGCGGCCAGCTCCCCCGAAGAGGAGGGCGATCCGCTCCAGGCTCTCCCGGCTCGCGAGCGGCGACCCGGGAGTCTCCACCAGGGCGGCGAGCTGCGGGGCGAGGCGGGGGAAGGTCCGGGCCTCGTCGAGGAGGCCGGCGGCCGACATCCGGACCGCCCGCTCCAGCGCGGCGTGCGCCACGGCCGGCGCGGGGGAGGCGAGGAGCGGGTCGAGCAGCGCGGGGTCCGCGGCCTCGGCGACGTCGAGGAGGAGCGCGACGGCCGGCCGGACCGAGGGGCCGGCGTGGCGGGCGGCGAGGGCGGCGAGAGAGGCGAATCGGCCGGCCCGGACCGCCGCTTCCCACGTCTCCTTCAGCGCGCCGAGAAGCCGGCAAGCTTCCTCGACCCGGTCGACGCGGCCCATCGGCGACTCCAGCTCGGCCTCCAGGGTCCGGAGGGGCTCGTCGACCTCGAAGGGACCGGCCTTGCACGGGGCGCCCGCCACGGCGCCCGGCGACAAGGCGGAAGCCTCGAA
>CAIMWE010000106.1 GCA_903845115.1 uncultured Acidobacteriota bacterium
CTCGAAGGCGGAGTGCGTGGCGAGGCGCACCTCGTGCCCGGCCGCCGCCAGCCCCTTCCCGAGCGCGACGTAGGGCTGCACGTCCCCGCGCGACCCGACCGACAGGATGGTGATCCGCATCGCCGCCCGATGGTACCAAGCTCGATGCCGGGGGGGCTCTACAAGAGCTACTCCAGAATCCCGATCGGCACCGGAAGGCACGGCTCCGGGCCGGGGGACGCTGACCCAGCGCAGAGCTTCCAACCAGGTCAGATCCTCGTCGAAAGCTCCGACGCGAGATCCGGGAAAGCGACTGCTCGGACGACGGGGCTGAGGTCGAACGAGTATCGACCCCCGTGGACCACGATGACCCGGTCGAGACGGAGATCGGCTTGGGCGGTCATGATCGACCGCGTCAATGCCGGCGAGGTGGTCCGCTTCACCTCTATGCCGAGGCGTGAGCGTCCCCGGACCACGAGGAGGTCCAGTTCCGCCCCCGAGTGGGTGGCCCAGAAGAAACACTCTTCTGGCGTTGCGCGTAGAGACGCGATCGCTTCCTGCAACACGAATCCTTCCCACGACGCCCCCACCTTCGGGTGAGATTCCAGTCCTTCGGCGTCCCGGATTCCGAGCAAGGCGTGCAGGAGTCCCGAGTCCTCGAGGTAGACCTTCGGAGCGCGGACCTGCCTCTTCCCAACGTTCTCGTACCAGGGCGGAAGGAGCCGCACCATGTACGTCTCGACGAGCAGATCGAGGTATCGCCGGACGGTCGTATGGGCGACACCGAACGCACGGCCCAGCTCCGAGCCGTTCCAGACCTGGCCGTGATAGTGGGCCACCATCGTCCAGAAGCGCCGGACGTTCGGCGCGGGGAGTCTCAGACCCAGTCCCGGCAGATCCCTCTCGAGGTAGGACTTCACCATCTCCTGCCGCCATCGGAAGCTCTCGGCTTCGGTCCGGGCGAGAAACGACCGAGGAAAGCCTCCTCGTCTCCAGAGCCGGTCGCGCTCATCTTCCCCGACCTCGTCCACCGTCAGGCCCGGAAGGATGTGGTAGGCGATCCGTCCAGCCAGCGTCTCGGACGACTGGCGCAGCAGTTCCGGTGACGCGCTCCCAAGGACGAGGAACCGCCTGGCGGACCCTTCCTCGTCCACAAGGACGCGCAGGCTCTCGAAGAGACCAGGCCGCCGCTGGACCTCGTCGATCACGACCAGGCCTTTCAGGGGACGAAGGACGAGGAGCGGATCGACGAGCCGGGCGAGATCCTCGCTGCTTTCGAGATCGAAATGGGTGACGGCCCGCCCATCGCTTTCTCCCTGGACGAGCCGTGACAGCGTCGTCTTTCCGACCTGCCGCGCTCCCAGGATCGCCACCACCGGGAAGACCTCCAGGAGTTCGCGGACCTCCTGGAGATGCTTTTCCCTGGGGATCACTTGCGAAAAATATCACGAAATCCGCGCGTCTACCGCACAGATTTCAGACCTAAGGGTACCGGAACCGGCCCCAGATGGCGGGCCGCAGCTCTATCCTGTGCGGCAGAAACATCAGGGCTCCTTCGCTCCTGACACCCCCGCGCCGGCACCAGCTGGAACCTCCATCGGCCGTCGGCGGGAATGGGGAAGAGTCGCTGACGAGGGGACCCCGGTATCCTCCGGGGAGGTCGGCGCCCGGACTCGAGCGGCCGGAAAAGGGGAACCGGATGAAGCGACTGGTCGTCATCGGGGCGGGGTACGCCGGCTCCTGCGTCGCGCGGATGTTCCGGGATCAGTTCGACGTGCTGGTCCTCGAGGGGGACTCGATGCCGGGGGGGCTCTGCAAGAGCTACTACCGGGACGGGCTCGTCTACGAGTACGGCCCGCACATCCTGGCGAACCACAACTGCTCGGAGGAGGCGATCGCCTTCCTCCGGTCGCACGTGGACACCGTCGACACGAAGGTGACCAGCGCCTCGTTCGTGCGGGACCGTACCACCTGGTACCCGGTGCACCGGAGGAACGCCGCCCTGCTCGGGCTCGAGGCCGAGGTCGAGGCGGAACTCCGGGGTCTTCCGGCGGCGCCGCGGATGGACAACTTCGAGACGTACCTGGTGGACCGGGTCGGCAGGACGCTCTACGAGATCTACTTCGCCGACTTCACCCGGAAGTTCTGGGGAGTCGACCCGGCCTCCCTCTCGGCGGACTGGGCGCGGACCCGGCACCTGGGGGAGTCGCTCGACGCGGAGGAGATGTTCTTCAACAGGAGCTGGTGCGCCTACCCGCGCGGGGACTGGAACGATCTTTTCCGGAACCTGCTGAAGGAGACGCGTGTCATCTACGACGCCGCCGTCGCCCGGGTCCTGCCGGAGGAGCGGTGCGTCGTCCTCCGGTCGGGGCCGAGGATCGAGTACGACCTGCTCCTCTCGACGGCCAGCATCGACTTCCTCTTCGACCACCGGCTCGGGAAGCTGACGTACCGCGGGTACGAGATCGAGCCCCGGGTCGTCGACCGGCCCGCCTGGGCCACCTTCAACGGCAAGCCGGTCTCGATGACCTACTACCCGGAGGCGAATGTCCCGTACACGCGGATCACGGATTACGGGAGCTTCCAGCGGAAGGAGGAGTGCCCGACCTACCGGGGCCGGACGATCGTCACCGTCGAGACGCCGTCGGCCAGCTCGGAGCTCTACCCGTCGACCGACCGCGAGAGCCTCCAGCTCTTCGACCGGTACGTCCGGCTGGCGTCGGGGTACCCCGAGATCGTCACCTTCGGCCGGAAGGGGCTCTACAAGTACCTGACGACCGACACGGCGACCGAGATGGCGCTGCGGCTCCGCGACCACCTCTTTCCCTGGGAGGCCCTCTCGAGCGAGGCGCGGTACGCGGCGTACCAGGAGATCCGCGGGAGCTGGAACAACTGACCTGGTCCGGACGACGACGCAGCGGATGATCGACTCGCGCCTCGCGAGGAGGGGGGCCCGGGGAAACCCCCGGGCGGGGTTCCCCCGGGAAGACTAGCCGGCCAGGAGCCCCCGGCCGAGGAGGAAGGCCCCCGCGGCGCCGAGGGAGCAGACCAGGGCGACGAGGCCCCAGGTGGAGAGGGTCGGGACCTCCTCCCCGGGGGTGACGATCTGCGTCAGGACGTCGGAGGTCGACCCGCTGTAGTTGTCGTCGCCGCTGTAGGCCGCCGTGATCGCGTGGCTCCCCACCGCCAGCGAGCTGATGGTGAGCGTCGCCTCGAGTGACGAGCTCAGCGTCTGGGTCCCGAGCGGCGTTACCCCGTCGTAGAACGTCACGGTCCCGGTCGGCAGGGGGTAGTCGAGGCCCACTCCGGCGGAATCGATCTTGGACCCCTTGGCGACGGATGAGAGCCTTGTACGAACCGTGGCACTTACTGAACCGGGCCCGGGATACTTGGAGGGGTTTTGCTTCGAGATGATCTCCGTAAACGTGGCCTGCCTGGTCGGCGTGACGGTCTGCGTCAGGACGTCGGAGGTCGACCCGCTGTAGTTCGAGTCGCCGCTGTAGACCGCCGTGAACGTGTAGCTCCCCGCCGAATCAGCGAAGAAAAATTGAATCACCTTCCCCGACACCAGATTCTGGGGGGAGCCGAATTGCGTCGGCCCGCTGAAGAAGGTCACGGTCCCGGTCGGTACGACGGACGAAACTCCCGCACCATCGGGGCGGGGCCCCCTGGCGGCCGAGCCGGCCGGTATCGTGACCGTCGCCGTGAAAACGACGACTTCTCCATACGGGGAGGGGTTCTTCGCAGAGGTCACGACGGTCACCGTGGCCTGCTTCTGGGAGATGGGCATCGTCAGCTGCACGTTCGGGCGGAGCTGCACGTCTGAGCCCCCCGCCAGGTCGCACCCCTGGAGGTTTCCGGTTTCCGCTTTCCCCCACGTCCTCCCCGTGACCGCCGTCGCGTAGACGGGAGAGGTCTCGGGGTAGGCCGAGAAGGCGTTCCCCGTGCAGAACTCGATGACGACGTTGCTCGTGCCGTCCCAGTTGAAGGGGGTCTGGAGGGTGAACGTCTGCCAGCCCGTCCCCGCGAC
>CAIMWE010000107.1 GCA_903845115.1 uncultured Acidobacteriota bacterium
CTTCATGTAGAGGTAGTCGCCGAAGAGGACGGTCAGCTCGTTGCCCCAGCGGTGGTTCACGCTCGCCCGCCCGCGGCGGGTCTCGGCCGAGTCGATGATGTCGTCGTGGACCAGCGTCGCCGTGTGGATGAGCTCGATGACGGTGGCGTAGAGGACGTCGCGGGATCCCTGGTACCCCAGCAGACGTGCGCAGAGCAGGAGAAGAGCGGGACGGATCCTCTTCCCTCCCCCCTCGACCAGATAGTCGCCGATCAGGGCGATCGTCGGGACGGCGGAGCGGGTCCGCGACTCCAGCTCCGCCTCCACCTGCTTGAGCTTCCCCTCGACGAGGCCGAGCGCGGCGAGCAGGCGGCGCCCGCTCTCGCGCTCCCCCGCGGGAAGGGTCGACAGGAGGAGACGGTCCTTGAGTGAGGTCTGGTTCATCGGCTGGGGGCGGATCTTACCGTGCCGGGACGGTTTTTCCGGTCCGGCGGGACGAGAAGGAATCTCACCCTCTGAAGTTCGTGAACTGGACCGGGATGCCGAAGTCCTTCTCCTTCAGGAGGGAGATGGCGGACTGCAGGTCGTCCTTCTTCTTCCCCGAGACGCGGACCTGCTTCTCCTGGATGGCCGCCTGGACTTTCAGCTTCGAGTCCTTGAGGGCCCGGACGATCTCCTTGGCCTTCTCGGTCTCGATGCCGTTCCGGATCTTCACCGTTTGCCGGACGGTCCCCTTGGTGGCCGGCTCCACCGTCCCGTACTCCAGGGCCTTCAGCGGGACGTTCCTCTTGACGAGCTTGTTCTGCAGGAGGTCGTTCACCGCCTTCAGGCCGAAGTCGTCGTTGGCCGTCAGGACGAGCTGCTGTTCTTTCTCCTTCAGCTCGATCCCTGCGGCCGTCCCTTTGAGGTCGAATCTCTGGACGATCTCCTTGTGCGCCTGGGTCACCGCGTTGATCACTTCCGGCAGGCTGACCTCGGAAACGACGTCGAAGCTCGGATCGCTCATGGGTTCGCTCCTCCTGGCTCCCCCTGGACGACTTTCGTGCCGTGGGGAGGGGCCAGCTCGAAATCGGAGACCGGCCTCTTCTTGCCGGCCTCCCGGTTGGTGAACGTGAAAGAGGTCCGGTTGCCCGCCGCGTCGAGGATGACGAGCTTCTTGACCTCCCCGGATTCGGCGACGAGAAGCGTCGCTTTCCTCGGCTCCCCGCCGGACCGCGGGACGAGCGTCAGCTCGGTCAGCCCGCCGCCGGGATCCGTCGCGGCGACCTCGTAGCGGGCGAGAAGCTCCCTGGGCTCCTCGAAGAAGAGAAGCGGGAGGCGAGCCCGCTCGGCCTGGGTGAGGTTCTTCACGACCATCTGTCTGTCCGCCGCGACGTACTGGCGGGCCGCCCTCCCGTCGAACGTGAAGACCTTTCCTTCGCTCCCGTCGTACTCGAAGCGGAGGGAGGAGGGCGCCTGGAGGACGAGACGGCCGGTCTCGGGCGTGGTGTCGCCGAATCCGGCCGGAGCGTACTGCTGGACGAACGTGACGCAGACGGAGGGGCTGCCGGAATAGTTCTTCCTGATTGCCGCCAGAAGCGGCTCCGGGGGCGGCGCGGCCGCGCCGGAGAAGGCGGCGGCCAGGGCGATCAGCATGGGCACGGCGGCCCAGCGGAGCCGCGATGGCCGCGGCGCGTTTCGCGTCGGTGAGATCAATGGCGGAAGTGGCGCCGGCCGCTGAACAGCATGGCCATGCCGTGCCGGTCGGCCGCCTCCACGACGGCGGCGTCCTTGACCGATCCACCCGGCTGGATGACGGCGGTGACTCCGGCCTCGGCGAGGACCTCGAGCCCGTCCGGGAACGGGAAGAAGGCGTCGGAGGCCGCCACGGCCCCCCTGGCCGACTCCCCGGCCTTCGTCACGGCGTCGCGGCAGGCGTCGACACGGCTCGTGCGTCCCCCTCCGATCCCGAGCGTTGCGGTTTCGCTGGCCACGACGATGGCGTTCGAGACGACCCCGCGGATCGCCTTCCAGGCGAACCGGAGAGCGACCCGCTCCTCGGCCGTCGGAGCCCTCTTCGTCGCCGTCTTCCAGGCGGCGTCGTCCTCGACCGCGACGTCGGCTTCCTGCGCCAGGAGGCCGCCGTCGATCGCGCGGACCTCCACCCGGGGACGCGGGACCGCTTCGCGGACCACCGTCAGGACGCGGAGATTCGGCTTGGAGGCCAGGACCTCCACGGCGTGGTCGTCGACTTCGTGGGCGACGACGACCTCGAGGAACTTGCTCGTGAGGACCTCCGCTCCGGCCCGGTCGATCCGGCCCGTCCAGGCGACGACGCCCCCGAACCCGGCGACGGGGTCGGAGGCCCAGGCCTTCTCGAATGCCCGGGAGAGCGTCGGCGCGGCCGCGACTCCCGACGGGATCCGGTGCTTGACGATGGTCAGGGTCCCGTCGCCGACCGAGCGCGAGGTGAAGAGCGCGGCGTCGGAGTCGAGGAGGTTGTTGTACGAGAGCTCCTTCCCCTGGAGCTTCCGGAAGCGGGCCAGGGCCTCGTCGCCGGAGGTCCGGTCGACGAAGAAGGCCCCTTTCTGATGGGGGTTCTCGCCGTACCGGAGCTCCGCCCCGAGGTCGAAGGAGAGGGGGAGCCGTTCCGGGAAGGGACCGTCGCCAGCTTCCGCCGTGAACCACCTCGCGATGGCGGCGTCGTAGGCCGCGGTCCGGCGGAAGACCTTCGCCGCCATCCGCTGGCGGTACTCGGGAGTGGTTCGGCCTCCGTTCGCATCCAGCTCCGCGATGGCCGACGGGTAGTCCGCGGGGTCGCACAGGACGGTGACGGTGGCGTGGTTCTTGGCTGCAGCCCGGAGGAGCGAGGGCCCCCCGATGTCGATCTTCTCGATGGCGGTCTGGAAAGACGCTCCCGAGGCGATCGTCTCCTCGAACGGATAGAGGTTCACCGCCACGAGGTCGATCGGCCCGATCCCGTTCTCCTCCGCCTGGCGGACGTGCGACTTGGCCCCGCGCTCGTAGAGGATCCCGCCGAAGACCTTGGGGTGCAGGGTCTTGACACGGCCCCCGAATACCTCGGGAAAGCCGGTGAGGTCCCCCACCGGGATGACGCTCACGGACGCGTCGGCCAGGGCCTGGGCGGTCCCGCCCGTGGAGACGATCTCGAATCCGTGGTGGGTGAGGGCGTTGGCGAGTTCCAGCAGTCCGGTCCGGTTGGAGACGGAGACGAGGGCTTTTCGCGTGAGGGGTGGCACGGGGACTCCTTTCGTCCCGGCGCGGCCGGGTGTGGGACCTTGGATTCTATCCGGGGGGGAGTCGACCGACGGACCGAAGGGAAGTCCACAACGTAAAGTGTCCTCCCGGCCCGAGCGCGGCGGCGAGAAGAGACCGATCGACCAACAACTTGTTGCGGCGCTTGCGCCGGCGAACCGCCGCGAATATGCGTCGCTGCGGCCCTGCGCGCGGGCCACCCGTCGGCGGCCCGGTGCTCGTTCGGCGGGGCGCTCGCGAACTCGGCCTTCGGCCTCAGACACCGCGAGCGCCTGATCCGCCTTCACTGCGCGCCGTGCCGGACGGGTCCCTACGGCGCTCCGCGCCTGCCGGAGCTTGCTGCCGTTCAAGAGGGAAACCCCTGCCGCGGTTTCCCTCGCCGCTTCGCGGCCCTCCCTTCCGGACCACCGTTTCCCCGGGGCGCGGAGGGGTAGGCGCGGGCGGAGCCCGCGCCGCAGGGGAACCGCCCCGCGGTTCCCCTGGTCAGCTGCAGCAGGACGTTTTCTGAAATTCTTCTGTCTCAGAAGAATTTCAGAAACGTCAGGTTGATCGCGAATCCGGTCTGTCCGCGGTTCCTTCCCACGACGACCACGCCGGAGTCGAACCTCACCAGCGTCGACCACGGGCCGTTGAGCTGCCCCGAGAGGCCGGCCCCGCC
>CAIMWE010000108.1 GCA_903845115.1 uncultured Acidobacteriota bacterium
ACTGGAGATCACGATCAGCCCGGAGGAATGGTCGCAGCTCCGCGCCCTCTCCGACGCCGCCCATCTTGACCTGCTCCTCAGGATCGCAAGTACCGTGAACTTGGCAAAATACAAAAAGCATTCCCGTGGCCCCAGGAAGCCGAGGCCAGAGAGGACCGAATATCTCGACAAACCTCACGTCTCAACTGCCCGTTTGCTCCGGGACAGAAAGTGACACCTTGAAAGCGCTGGAGTGCACGACCCGGGCTTCGTTCTCCGCGTTTCTTGCCAGTCCCCGGTATGCACTGACGCCGACGCCGGCGTAGATCACCGCCGAAAGAGCGAAGGCGGCGGCGATCCGGTTTCCGATGTTCCAGCGCATTGAATGCCTCCTGCTGACCCCGTCAGCTCATCGAACGACCTGCTCGTTGACCCGGAGGGCGGCGTCGCCGAGCAGACGGCCGCCGTCCAGCACCGCCAGCATCTGGCCGGTGACCCCCCTGAGAAATCTCCCGCGAATCCCCGTGAGCGTGGGCAGACCTTCCTGCAGGGCCGCCGTCGGCACCGGGCGCACCCCGTCGATGGAGTCGGCCAGCAGTCCCAGTACGTCGTCGCCGCCGGCCAGGACGACGACCTGGTTGAACTCCGTGAGCCCCCTGGCCGGCAGGTCGAAGAGCTTGCGCAGGTCGATGACCGCGATCACCCGGCCGCGCAGGTTCATCACGCCGGCGACGAAGGCCGGGGTGCAGGGGACGACGGTGAGGGCCTTGAGCTGGCAGACCTCCCGGACGTGACGGGTCTCGACGCCGTAGGTCTCGCCGGCCAGGGAGAAGCCCAGGACTTCGAGCCGCTCCTCGGCGTCCGGCAAGGCGGGCGGCGCGGCGGCCGCTCTCGCTCGCGCCTGGAGGATCCTGCGGGCCCGCTCCGGGTCCTCGTCGAGGCCTCCGGATATCGCGGCCGCCGTCGCCGCGAGGCGGAGGTGGATCGCGTTCCAGTCGATGATGCGTCCTGACATGGCTCAGGCTCCCGTCATGGCCCTTACCGCCTCGCCGATCCGCCCGCAGGTCATCCCGTCGGACCCGGGCACGACCTCCTGATGGCTCCTGGCCGAGAGGAGCTCGAGGGCGATCGCGAGGTGGCGCCGGGATTCCTTCCGCCTGCCGAGCCTCTTGTAGAGCCCGCCCAGGGCGTGATGGGCGAGGATGAAGTCCTGATCGAGGTAGAGGACCTTGCCGAGTGCGGCGATCGCGTCCTCGGTCCGGCCGAGCTCGTCACAGATCGCCGCGTAGAGGAAGTGCGCGGCGGGGTCGGTCCGCCCTGCCGCGACGGCGTTCTGGCATGCCGCGAGCGCCTCCTCGAGCCTGCCCTGGCCGGCCCGGGCCCGTGCCAGGTCCAGAGGGTCCTCGGGCGGAACGGCTGCCTTCGGCGTGGCGCGCCGGGCTGACGTGGCCGGCCGGGCCGGCGCCGTCGGCACGACCATCGGAGGCGGCGGGGGCTCGGGCGGGACAGGCTCCGGCCCGGACTCGACCCGTCCCGGCTGCGAGGTCTTGCGATAGAGGGTGACTCCGCCGACGGTCTCCATGGCGAACATCGGGAACAGGAAGGGGCTCGCCTCGGCGGGATTGACGAAGAGATAGCCCCCTTCGCCCAGGCAGCGGTGAAGGGCCGACACGACCTGCCGCTGGTGGCGGGGAGTGAGGTACATCAGGACGTTGCGACAGAAGATCACGTCCATGCCGTCGGTCCCGCTCCGGATCGAGGGGTAGACCTCCTCGGCCAGGTTGAGGTTCCCGAAGCGGACCATCGCCCTGGCGATCGGGTCGATCGCGAGCTTCCTGCCGGACGTCGGGGAAAAGAACCGCTCGCGGAGCCAGCCGGGGGCGCCGCGGAACGACCATTCGCCGTAGACGCCCGCTTCGGCCTTGGCGAGGAAGCTCGGGTTGATGTCGGTGGCGAGGATCGAGACGTTCCACCGCGGGAGGTCCGGCAGCGCGCGGGCGCAGGTGATGGCCAGGGAGTACGCCTCTTCCCCGGTGCAGCACCCGGCGCTCCAGAGGCGCAGGAACCGGCCCGCCTCGGACCGCTGCGCGACCAGCGGCGGCAGGATCTCGCGCTCGAGGGCCTCGAAGCTGGCGGGATCCCGGAAGAAGTACGTTTCGCCAACGGTCAGGCAGCTGGCCAGCGTCTCGACCTGGCCCGCGGTCAGCGCCCGGCTTCCGAGCCAGCGCAGGCATCCGTCCGGAGACCCGAAGCCCAGCAGCTCGCCCGCCGCCCGGAGGCCGCGCGCCAGGTCGGGCCAGCGCTCCTCGGGGAAATGGAGGCCGATGCGGTCGGCGATGGCGCTGCTCACCTCGCCCAGCAGGGTCGGGTCGAGAGCGGCAGTCGTCGCCTGCAGGCTCACGGCGGAGCGCTTCCGGCCTCGTCCTCGAGGTCGCGGACGGGGCTGCCGCTGCCGGGCACGGCGTTCAGGGCGCGGTCGATCGCCGTCTCCTCCTCGAGGGAGAGCAGGCGATCGAGGTCGTGGATCAGGATCAGCCCGTCCTCGAGCTTCACCGCCCCGTCGACGAGGTCGAGCCCCGGGAGGATCTCGTCGGCAGGGACGACCTTCCCCGGGAAGCCGTCGATCACGCCGATCGTCTCGTCGACCAGGAGCGCGACGGTGCGCCTGGCGGTCCAGGCAACGAGGAGCTGGTCCGACAGACGGGGAGCGCGCGGCGGCCGACCGAAGCGCTTGCGAACGTCGACGACGGGGACGACCACGCCTCCGAGGTCGATGATGCCCAGGACGATCGCGGGCGCCGAGGGAAGCGGCGTGATGGCCACGGTGCGGATGGAGCGCTGGACGCGATCGAGGTCCAGCGCGTATCGCTGGTTCTCCAGCGAGAAGACGACCAGCCGCCTCTCCGCCGCCGCGGGGGTTGCCTCAACCAGCCGGACTGGCTTCATTCTCCCCCCTCATTCCGGGACGCCTGGACGGATGGAAAGCAGGGGCGGGCGGGCGCTGCTCGGTCCCAACAAGGACCGCTCCAGGCGGCGGAGCTGCAGCGGAGCGGGCACCGACCGCGCGATAGCCATGCGGTCTAGTTCGCAAGTTCAGTGCCATGCGGAGGCGGAGGGCTCGCACGCGCCGCACCTTCCAGAGAAACGGGGATCGCAATCGCGGCGGAGGCGAGAGATGCACCCCCCGGGGAGGGGTGCATCCTTCCAGGTGGGCTAGGCGGGGGGAAAGATGGGTGGGGCGACGTCGCCTCTGCGTGTCGCTGTGTCGGCGGGAATGCCGGAAGGCATCCGGGTTGGAGGAGTTCTAACCGGCGTCGCCGGTGCTCTTGTCGTGGGTCCTCTAAGGGTCGCTCGCATCGGAATCACCCGACGGATAAGCACCGTCCGTGCCAATCCCGGTCGATGGCGATCGGCCGCCTGGCGCGTCAGACCTCCCCCGCAGGGCGGAGGTCCTTACAACGTCCGCTTGTAAGGGCTACGCGCCGCTCCGTCAGAACCCGAGAGAGACCCCGAGGCCGAAGCACTCGACCTCGTTGAAGTAGAACTGGCCGCGCCGGTCGAACCCCTTGTACCACTCGGCCATGAAGCGCAGGCGGCGCTGCCCGGGATTGGGGCGACCGTTCGGGAGGGGTCCGTTTGCGTGTTCCGGGGAATCATTCGATCCCTATACTTCAACCATATTGTCAGATACCTTTATATCCGTCGGATCACCCGGCCGCGACCGAGCGGCCGGTTCCGTCGGAGGAAGATGTGCGGCCCCGCAAGATTCTCTCCCCCCCCGCCTCCCTGCTGACCGTCGCGCTCCTCGCGCCGATCCTGCCAGCGAAGGGCGCCGTCCTGAATCCGCCGACGGACGGGGTCCTTCCGACACTCCCGTCGAAAAGCGTCACCGCTCCGGTCGTCGCTCTCCAGCCTCTCGGGGCGGTGGATCCCGGCGTCCTCGCCACGGTGGCGGGATACGTTCGATCCCTCCTCACCGCCGAGGTCGAGATCCTGCCGCCCAGGTCCCTTCCCGACTCCGCCTACTACGCGCCGCGCCACCGCTACCGGGGAGACGATCTCCTCGCCTTCCTGGATCGAGCCACGCCGCCCGGGTACTCCCGCGTCATCGGGATCACCGACAGGGACATCTCGGTCACGAAGGGCCTGATCCACGACTGGGGCGTGTTCGGGGTGGCGAAGCTCTCCGGGCGTCCCGGCGTCGTCTCCACGTTCCGGCTGGGGGCCAGCTCGTCTCCCGTCCCCGTCATGCTAGCGAGGCTCGAGAAAGTCGTCGTGCACGAGATCGGCCACACCTTCGGCCTTCCTCACTGCACTTCGGCCGGCTGCGTCATGCGGGACGCCGAGGGAAGCATCGGGCCCGTCGACTCCTCCACGGGAAGGCTCTGCCCGGTCTGCGCCGCTCGGCTCGAGGAGCTCCTCGGGAGGAGATCGTGAGCCTCCCCGCCCGGCCGCCCGGAATGTAGTTCTTTCAACGGTGGCGGTAGGGTCTGCCAACTAGATGGGCGGAGGCGCCGCCAGCCGATGCGTCCTGTCGCGCGGCCGCCGGAAGGGGCCCCGGGACCCCGTGGCAGGGGAATTGCGCTGCCCTCCCCGGAGACCAAGGAAGGTCGCGGTGGTCGGCGCCGCCTTGGCGAGCCCCGCGGAGGGATTTCACCTCCGGGCGGTCCCCTCCGGCGAACGCAGAAAGAGGACGACGATGAAGAGAATCGCGGCGGCAATCATTCTCCTGGGAGCGCTCGGGACCGCCATCTCCTCTAGGCAGGCGCAGGCCGAAGTCAACGTGACGGTGAGCATCGGGGGCTTCTACGACTCGCTCTCCCCCTACGGCGAGTGGATCGACTGCTCCTACGGGGAATGCTGGGTTCCCGGCGGAGTCCCCACGGGCTGGCAGCCGTACACGAACGGCGAGTGGATCTACACGAGGTACGGCTGGACCTGGGTCTCGAGCGACCGCTGGGGAGGCGACACCTACCACTACGGCACGTGGGCCTTCGTCGGGCGTTACGGATGGGTCTGGGTGCCGGGCACCGTGTGGGCGCCCGCCTGGGTCACGTGGAGCTACAGCGACAGCTACGTCGGCTGGGCGCCCATGCCGCCGAACATCGCCTTCGGCCGCTCCGGCTACTCCGGGAGAGCCGTCGTCGTGAACGAATCGCAGTACGTCTTCGTGCCGACGGGCCGGTTCGTCGGGACGAACGTCAATTCGGTCCGGATGGAGCCCCGGCGAAACGCGGAGTTCATGCGCACGGCGAAGCCCGTGACTCGATTCGGCGTCTCCGGCGGCATCGTCACGAACGTCGCGCTTCCGATGGCCACGGTCCAGCGGGCCATGGGTGGCAAGGTCGCGACCCACGAGATCACGGCCGCCAGGACGACGCCCCGGACGGTCACGTCCGGTACCGTCGGCAAGGCCGGGCACGTCGGCATCGTGGCGCCGGCCGGTGACGTGAAGGCCGCTCACGCCTCCCACCAGGTGGCGAAGCCGCCGCAGCAGGAGCAGGCGAAGTCGCCGCAGGCCCTGCAGCAGCAAGCCAAGCAGCAGGAAGCCAAGCAGCAGGGCCAGGCCAA
>CAIMWE010000109.1 GCA_903845115.1 uncultured Acidobacteriota bacterium
CCAGCGGCTCGAACTCCGCCGTGAAGTGTCGGAGCGTCTTGGCCGACTTCGCGATCCGGTAGCCTTTCAGCTTCTCCCGGTTGCGGGAGACCTCGAGCACCGCCTCGGCCGCGTAGTCGATGTGCGATTGCGTGTAGACGCGGCGAGGGATGGCGAGGCGGACGAGGTCCATCGCGCCGGGGCTCTCGGTCCCGTCCGGGTGCATCCCGAACATCACCGTCCCGATCTCGACGCCGCGGACCCCGGCCTCGAGGTAGAGCTGGTTGACGACCGCGATGCCGGGGTACTGGAGCGGCGGGACGTGGGGCAGCATCCCCCGGGCGTCGATGTAGACGGCGTGGCCGCCGGGGGGCTGGATGATCGGGACGCCGCCCGCCACCAGCTTCTCGGCGAAGTACTCGGTGGAACGGATCCGGTAGTGGAGGTAGCTCTCCTCGACCACCTCGACGAGCCCCTGCGCCACCGCCTCCAGGTCGTATCCCGCGAGGCCGCCGTACGTCGGGAACCCCTCGGTGAGGATCAGGAGGTTCCGGGCGTTCTCGGCCCAGGTGTCGTCGTTCATCGCCAGGAAGCCGCCGATGTTGGCGAGGCCGTCCTTCTTGGCCGACATCGTGCAGCCGTCGGCGAGCGAGAACATCTCCTGGGCGATCTCCTTCGGGGTCCGGTGTGACTGCCCGTCCTGGCGCGTCTTGATGAACCAGGCGTTCTCGGCGAAGCGGCAGGCGTCGAGGAAGAAGGGCTTGCCGTACCGGTGGCAGACGTCGCGGACGGCCTTGAGGTTCGCCAGCGAGACCGGCTGGCCGCCGCCGGAGTTGTTCGTGACCGTGACCATCACGAGCGGGATGTGGTCCCCCTTCTCCTTCAGCAGCTGCTCGAGACGGGGGACGTCGACGTTCCCCTTGAACGGGTGGATCAGCGACGGGATCTTTCCCTCGGGGATCACCAGGTCGAGCGCCTCGGCGTCCTCCACCTCGATGTTGGCCCGCGTGGTGTCGAAGTGGGTGTTGCTCGGGACGATGTCCCAGGGCTTGAGAACGGTGTGGAAGAGGATCCGTTCCGCCGCGCGCCCCTGGTGGGTCGGGATGACGTGCTTGAAGCCGGTCAGGTCCTGGATGACGCTCTGGAACCGGTAGAAGGAGCGGCTCCCGGCGTACGTCTCGTCCCCCTGCATCATCGCGCCCCACTGGGCGGCCGACATCGCGCCCGTGCCCGAGTCCGTGAGGAGGTCGATCAGGACGTCCTCGCCGCGAAGGAGGAAGACGTTGTAGCGGGCGGCCTTCAGGGCGGTTTCGCGCTGCTCGCGGGTCGTGAACTTGACGGCCTCGACCGACTTGATGCGGAACGGCTCGATGATGGTGCGGAAGTCCATGGGAGGATTGTCCCCCAGGGACGGCCGCGGGCCGGCGCGAACGGAAAGACCGCTCTCCCGTCCCGCGAGGGGACCTCCTCCTCCGGACCGCGGAAGCCCTAGACTCGCTGGTCTCGTGACCTCCTCTCGCACGGACAGGTGGCTCGTCCTCGTCGCGGTCGGCTCCGGGGTCTTCCTGGGGACGATCGACGGCAGCATCGTGAACGTGGCCTTGCCGACCCTGTCGCGGCACTTCGGCGTCGGCCTCGACCAGGTCCAGTGGGTCGTCCTCGGCTACCTCCTCGTGGTCGTCTCGCTGACTCCGGTCGCGGGGAGGCTGGCCGACATGGTCGGCCGGAAGCGCCTCTACGCCGCAGGCTTCGTCGTCTTCACGGCGGGCTCGCTCCTCTGCGCCCTCTCGAGCGGCATCTGGTGGCTGGTGGCGGCCCGGTTCGTCCAGGCGGCCGGCGGAGCGGCGATCACGGCGCTCGGCTCGGCGATCATCACCGAGGCGTTCCCGCCCGGCGAGAGGGGACGGGCGCTCGGGATGATCGGGTCGATCGTCTCGATCGGCATCGTGATCGGCCCGACGGCGGGAGGACTGATCCTGAGCGCCTTCTCGTGGCACTGGATCTTCCTCGTGAACCTCCCCGTCGGGATCGCCGGGACGTGGCTGGTCCTCCGCTTCGTCCCGGTCGACGTCCCCCAGAAGGGGGAGCGATTCGACCTGGCCGGGGGAATCACCCTCTTCACCACCCTCTCGGCCTTCCTGATCGGCCTGACCCTGGCGCACGACCAGGGGATCGGCCACCCGGCGGTCCTGGGCCTCCTCCTCGTCTCGTCCGCGGCCCTCGCCCTCTTCGTCGCCCTGGAGCGCCGGGCCCCTTCGCCCCTCGTCGACCTGAGCCTCCTCTCCTCGCCCCAGCTGACGGTCAGCCTCGTGACCGGCGTGATGACCTTCGTGGCGGTGGCGGGGAGCGCGATCCTGATGCCGTTCTACCTGCAGGGAGTCCTGCACCACCCGATCCGAACGGTGGGGCTCCTCCTGGGCGTCGTGCCCGTCTCGATGGGCCTGGTCGCCCCGTTCGCGGGTTCAGCGGCCGACCGGTTCGGGCCGCGCCGCCTGACGCTTCTGGGCCTCGCGGTGATGACGCTCGCCCTCTTCGGGATCCGCCGGATCGGCATCGACACGACGCCATCCGGGTACCTCGCGATCTTCGTCCCGGTCGGGATCGCCTTCGGTCTGTTCCAGTCGCCCAACATCAGCCTGATCATGGGCGCGGCTCCGCCCGGGCGGCTCGGCGTCGTCTCGGGCCTCGCCTCCCTCAGCCGGACGATGGGGCAAGCGATCGGGATCGCGACGGTGGGGGCGCTCTGGGCCTCCCGTGTCGTGGCCAGGGGCGGGTTCGACGGAGCGACGGCTGCCCGGGCGGCGGCCGGTCCCGCCGGAGCGCCGGCGGCAATCCAGGTGGCGGCCCTTCACGACACGTACCTCGTCCTCTCGCTCCTCGTGGCGGCCGCCGCCGGCCTGGCCGCCTGGGCCCTCCTCGGCCTGCCGCGGCCCGGAAGGGAGAACAGCGGCTATCCTCGAGGGGTCATGAGAAAGGGGGGCCGATGAACGAGACGGCGAGCGATCTCTTCCCTTCGCCGAATCCGATGGGCGCCGCCGGGACGGGTCCCCATGGGAGCTGACCCGCAGAGGCTTCCCGTCATCGTCCCGACCCCCTCCGGGTACGAGTTCGGGCGCCTCCTGGAGAGGCACCTGCGCGAGAACTACCTCCCCAAGCGCGGGCTCTCCGTCGAACCGGGGCAGCTCTGGGCGGCGACCGACGTCACGATCTTCGCGGACACGGACTGCATGGTCCGGATCCGGGAGCACCTCCGGGGGGCGGACGTCTACATCATCTGCGACGTCGAGAGCAGCGCGACGCCGCTGCCTCAGTTCGACGACGCCGCCCACCAGAGCCACGAGATCCACCTCGGGATCGACGGGTACCGCGTGACCCACGACGGGGAGCCGCTCGCGCTGAAGCCGCGCAAGGTGAGCCTCGCGCGCCACTTCGACATCCTCCTCTCGACGATCGAGGCGGCGCGGAACGCCGTGAAGGAGACGGGGCGCATCACCGCCGTCCTGCCGTGCTTCCCGAGCAGCCGGCAGGACCGCCGGGGCGGAAGGCGGAGCCTGGACCTGAAGCGCCGCGTGGTGATGCTCGAGGCTTCGGGATGCGACCACGTCCTCACCATCGACATCCACAACGAGTCGACCGAGCTGGCGTTCGGCGTCCGCACCGGGTTCGACTCGCTCTTCTCCGCGCACACGATCATCGGCCACCTGCGCAGGACGAGGGACCTGTCGAACACCTACATCGTCGCGCCCGACGCGGGGGGCTTCAAGCGGAGCCTCGTCTTCGCCGAGGAGCTCGGCCTTCCCGTCAGCTTCCTCTACAAGTCGCGGGACCAGAACCAGCCGAACGTCGTCCGGGGCGTGCTCGGCTTCGGCGGCAACGTGGAGGACCTCGGCGGCAAGGAGGTCGTCATCGTCGACGACATCATCGACACGGGCGGGACGCTGGTGGAGGCGGCGGCCTACCTCCGCTCCAAGGGGGTGGCGAGCGTGACGGCCGCCGCGTGCCACGCGATCCTGAGCGCCCCGGCGATGGAGCGGATCGCGAGGGCGGTGGAGGGAGGCCTGCTGCGCGAGCTGGTCTTCACCAACAGCATCGCCCACCCCGAGGCGACGACCGGGCAGCCCTGGCTCCAGTTCGTCGACATCAGCAAGTACTTCGCCAAGGCGATCGACCGCCTGAACCAGGGCGCGTCCCTCTCCGAGCTGCTGAAGGAAACGGGCTGAAGTGAATCGGGGGACCCGCTAGAACCCCTCGTCCGGGACCGTCCGGTAGCTCTCTTCCCCTTCGTGGCAGACCGTGATCAGGGCGTCCACCTTCGGCATTTCCGTCCGGATCCAGTGCTGCGCCGCCGCGAGCTTCCCTTCGTAGAAGGCTCCGGGGGTGCGGCCGTCAGCGAGAGCCTCCCGGGCCGCAGCGGCCATCTCCAGCCACTGCCACGCCACGACCCAGCTCGAGAAGAGGTCGAGGTAGTCGGCCGAGTGGAGGAGCATCGCCTCTCCGCCCCGCTCCTGGCCGCGCCGGGCCAGCTCGCCGGTCAGGGCGCCGACCTTCTTCCCGGTCTCGCCGACGGCGGCGATCCACGCCGGGTCGACCCCCGCCTTGGCGGCCCGGGCGCAGGTGGCGGCCACTTCCTCTCCCAGGATCCGGAGGGCCGCCCCCTTCTCCACCATCACCTTCCGGCCGAGGAGGTCGAGCCCCTGGATGCCGGTCGTCCCCTCGTGGATCGAGTTGAGCTTCTGGTCGCGGAGCCACGCCTCGGGGAGGTGCTCGCTCGAGTAGCCGTAGCCCCCGTGGACCTGCATGGCGAGGACGTTCGCCTCGAATCCCTTCTCGGCCGGGAAGCTCTTGGCGACCGGGGTCAGGAGGTCGAGGAGGAGCTGGGAGCGGGCCTTCGCCTCCCCCTCGCCGTGGCCGGCCAGGTCCGAGAGACGGGCGCACTGGAGAAGGAGGGCGAGGCCCCCCTCCACGATCGCCTTCTGCCGGAGCAGCATCCGGCGGACGTCGGCGTGTTCGGTGATCGGGACCTGGGGCGACGACGCGTCGCGGTTCGCCAGAGGACGTCCCTGGGGGCGCGACCGAGCATAGGCGAGGCTCTCCTGGTAAGCGACCGACGCGGTCGCCACGCCGCTGCCGCCGATGACGAGGCGAGCCTCGTTCATCATCTGGAACATCGCGGCGAGCCCCCGGTGCGGCTCGCCCACGAGCCATCCGTGGCAGTCCCCCTCCTCGCCGAAGTTGAGGGCGGCGGCAGGGAGGCCGCGCCACCCGATCTTGTGGATGAGGCCGGCCACCTTCACGTCGTTCGGGGCGAGGCGGCCGCCGTCGGGCCGCATCTTCGGGACGAGGAAGAGGCTGATCCCCTTCACCCCGGCCGGCGCGCCCTCGATCCGCGCCAGGACCATGTGGACGATGTTCTCCGTCAGGTCGTGGTCTCCGCCCGAGATGAAGATCTTCGAGCCCGACACGAGGTAGTGGTCTCCGGACGGGGTCGCGCGCGTCTCGATGTCCGCGAGGCTCGACCCGGCCTGCGGTTCGGTGAGGGCCATCGTCCCGGTCCAGGTCCCCTCGAGGAGCGGAGCGAGGTAGCGCTCCTTGAGGGCCGGGCTCCCGAACGCCTCGATCAGGTGCGCGGCGCCGGTCGTCAGGCCGAGGAAGCTGTAGAGGGGGCAGTTCGCGGCCTGGACGTGGAGGATGGCGGCGAGCGTCACCAGGAAGGGGAGCTGCTGGCCGCCGATCTCGGTGGAACGCCCCGCCGAGATCAGCCCGAGGTCGCGCAGGCCGGGCCAGATCTCCTGCAGGCGGGGGTGGACGAGGGCCCGGCCCTCCCGCAGGACGGGGGGCTCGGCGTCCAGGAGCCGGTAAGCGGGGAAGAGGACCTCGCGGGAATAGCGCCGGACCGAGTCGATGGTGGCGTCGCAGACCGCGCGGTCGTGCTCGGCGAAGCGGGGAAGGGCGAGAAGCGAATCGAGCCCCACGACGTCGTGCAGGACGAAGTCGAGGGTCCGGTCGTCGATGAGGGGGTTCGGCATGCCGGTCCTTTCGGCCCGGGCGAAGCCGGGCGCCGGGCGGATTTTGCCCGACGGGGAAGAGAAAGGCGCGGTCGAGTAATCTCCGCCGGTGGCGAGCGGAATCCTCCTGGCGGCGACGGGCCTCACGAAGGCGTTCGGCTCGCGTCCGCTGTTCGAACGGATCTCGGTCGCCGTCGACGCGGGAGACCGGGTCGGGCTGATCGGCCCGAACGGGGCGGGGAAGTCGACCCTCCTGTCGCTCCTGGCTGGCGCCGAGCCTCCCGACGAGGGGACGGTGACGCCGACCCGGGGCCTCGTCGTCGGCTACCTGGCGCAGGTGCCGCTCTTCCGGGAGGGAGCGACGATCCGCGAGACGGTGATGGAAGGGGCCAAGTCCCACGGCGCGGGGGAAGAGGAGTGGAAGGCGGGCCAGGCGGCCGACGAGTTCATCGCCCGGCTCTCGCTGACCGTGGAAGACCGGGCTCCAGGGACGCCAGTGGCCCGCCTCTCCGGCGGCTGGAGAAGGCGGGTGGCTCTGGCGAGGGAGCTGGTGAGGCGCCCCGACCTCCTCCTCCTCGACGAGCCGACGAACCATCTGGACGTCGAGGCGATCCTCTGGCTCGAGGGGCTCATCGCCAGGGCCCCGTTCGCGACGATCACCGTCACCCATGACCGGCTCTTCCTCCAGCGGGTGGCGAACCGGATCCTGGAGCTGGACCCCAGGAACCCGGGCGGCCTCCTCGACGTGCGCGGGAACTACGAGACCTACCTCACCGTGAAGGAGGCGCGCCTCTCGGCCGACGTCGAGCGCGAGGCCTCGCTCCGGAACCGCCTCCGCCGGGAGACGGAGTGGCTGCGGCGGGGCCCCAAGGCCCGCTCCACGAAGCAGCAGGCGAGGATCCAGCGGGCGGAGTCGCTCGGGGGCGAGGTGGAGGAGCTGGCCGCGCGGACGCGGTCGGGGTCGGTCCGCCTCGACTTCCAGTCGACGGGGAGGAACCCGAAGCGCCTGATCGAGGCGAAGGGGGTCGGAAAGGGGTACGGCGGCCACTCCCTGTTCCAGGGGCTCGACCTCCTCGTCACCCCCGAGAGCCGGCTCGGTCTCCTGGGGCCGAACGGCTGCGGCAAGTCGACGTTGCTGCGGGTCCTCCTCGGGACGGAGGCTCCCGACACGGGCGAGGTGCTGAGGGCCGAAAACCTCTCTCCGGTGGTCTTCGAGCAGGGGAGGGAGAGCCTGGACCCGGATTCCACGCCGGCGAAGACCCTCTGTCCCGAGGGGGACAAGGTCGAGTTCCGCGGGGCGTTCGTCCACATCAAGAGCTACCTCGACCGGTTCCTCTTCCGGCCCGAGCAGATGGACATGGCGGTGGGCCGCCTCTCCGGCGGCGAGCAGAGCCGGCTCCTCCTCGCCAGGCTGATGCTGAAGAAGACGAACCTGCTCGTCCTCGACGAGCCGACGAACGACCTCGACCTCGCGACGCTGGACGTCCTGGAGGAGTGCCTCTCGGACTTCCCGGGCGCCGTCCTCCTCGTCACGCACGACCGGTGGTTCCTCGACCGCGTGACGAACCAGATCCTCGCCTTCGGTAAGGAGGCGAACGGGGACGGGACGCTCGTCTCCCTGGCCGGGCTCGACCAGTGGGAGGCGTGGCGGGCCGGTGCCGCGGAGCCGCGTCCCGGGCGCGACGAGGGAAAAACACAAAACGCAGCCCTGACCCCGTCCGTGAGGAAGAGGCGGCTGGGCTACCTCGAGCAGAGGGAGCTGGACGGGATGGAGGGGCGGATCCTGGCGGCGGAGGAGGCCCGCGACCTCCTGAAGGCCGAGTGCGAGAGGCCGGAGAACGCCACCGATGGCCCGAAGCTGGTCGAGCTGATGGGGCAGATGGAGTTGCGCCAGTCCGAGATCGACCGGCTCTACGAGCGGTGGGACGAGCTGCAGCGCCGGGCGTCGGAAACCGACCCTCCGGGCTGATCGGGCGCGGCTAGAATCGGCGGCCGATCGACTTCGGAGGGGGACCCGTACGCCATGTTTCGATTCCGAGCCGGCCTCGTCTGTCTAGCCGCTGCCGCCACGCTCCTCGGCGCTCGGGCCGCCGCGGTCTCCCCGTCGCCCTTCGACGAAGCCGAGAGGACGATCGTTTCCTCGCCCGGGAGCGCCGCCGAATACGCCGTGCCTCCCGGCGAGAGGGTGGTCGACCTGGAGTCGTCGCCGGGCGGGGGGGAGGTCGCGGTCCTCCTCGGATCGCAGAGGGGAACCGCCTCCCGCCTGCTGGTCTGGAAGCCGGGCACCGCGCCGTCGGAGATCTGGCGGCCGCCGGCAGGGGTGTCCGTGAAGTCGATGACCTGGCATCCGGAGGTGAGGGCCCTCTTCGTTCTCTCGGTCTCCGGAAACGAGAGCCGGATCCTCCGGCTCGAGCCGGGGAATCCCGCGTGGACGGCGAAGGTGATCCACCGCTCGAAGGCCGCGCTCCGGCGGCTGGTCGCCGGCCCCCGCCCTTTCATCGTGGAGCTCCAGCCCGAGCCGAAGTGGAAGGTGGAGAGACGGTACCGGCTCTTCTTCGGACGGGCGACCCTGAACGGGAAGTGGGCGATCCACACGGTGTCGGAGCTGGGAGAGGCCGAGTACGAGGTGATCGGCCCGGAGAAGGCGACGCCGGAACGGGCGAGGAAAGAGGGCGACGGCGGACCGTCCGGCGAGACGGACGTCCGGTCGGCGCTGCCGCTCGGCTTCCATCCGGGCGGACACCTCCTCCTCTGGGAAGACGGCGAGCGCTCGTTCCACTCCAAGCTCTACCTTGAAGATGCCTGGGGCGCCTCGAAGCTCCTCTGGGGAGGGGCCGTCTCGGGCGGGACGGTCACGGCCTTGCCGAACGGCCTCGGCGTCCTCCACTGGAAGCCGGGGACTCCGGGAGCGGTGGCGATGTTCCGGGGTGGAAAAGAGCGGGTTCCGCTCGCGGCCGCGTGGACCTTCACGTCGACGCCGTCCCTGATGCCCGACGGGAAGGGGATCGTCGGCGTGACGCGGAGCGGAGCCGAGGGGCCCGGCGGGTCCGAGACCCTCCGGTTCGTCCCCGCCGCCATGCCCCTCGCGGACGTCGTCGACGCCTGGATGTTCGCGGAGGGAAGCGACGACCTCTCCCTCCTGGACGCGAAGGGGGGGCTCTTCCGCCGGGTGGGCGGGGAGCAGCTCTACGAGTTCTACGACAGCGAGATGTACCGGTGCGGCGGCTACTCCTCGACGACGCCGACGCGCCCGTACCTCGTGACGACCGACGTCCTCTGGGAGGTCTGGGCCGCGGCCTACGAGGGGCTCTTCATCCTCCGCGAGCGGGAGTCGGCCATCCCGGCGTTCTGGGCCCTCGTCGACGCGGCGGCGGACGAGCTGGCGAGGACGGACCCCGCGTCCTCGTGGGCGAAGCTCTTCGCGGCCGCCCGGGCGAGCCGCGAGAAGGGGACGCGGGACGAGGAGGCGGGACGGATCCGGGCGCACGCGGGAACGGCCTTTTCTACAGCCCTCGGCGAGCCG
This sequence comes from uncultured Acidobacteriota bacterium, assembly GCA_903845115.1. GTDB lineage: Bacteria > Acidobacteriota > Thermoanaerobaculia > UBA5066 > UBA5066 > CAIMWE01. The sequence continues at coordinate 9,508 of CAIMWE010000109.1, forward strand.
TTCGACTACGCGGAGCTGACTCCCCGCGGACACTACGCCGGAAAGCCGGCGGCCGCCGGCTACTTCGCGGCGATGCGGTACCTGACGGCGGCCGGGGCGAAGGTGGAGGACGCGAGTCCGCTCGGGCGGCTGCCGGCGGGCGTGAGGGCGAAGGCCGCGGCCTGGATCGCCGTTTACGAGCCGTTCCTCGCGCCGCCGCGCGCCCCGGAGGCGCTCCGGCCGTCGTCGCCCCCCCGCTCCTGGGTCCGCGAGCCGGTGACGAGGCCCGCGCTCTTCCCTCTCTCGTGGGGATTCGACAACGAGACGCTCTACTCCACCGTCTTCCACCCGGCGTGGCCGGCCGCCGAGCAGGTGAGGGGCGCGGCGGGGCCCCGCCTCGTCCCGTCGGGGCTCGACGTCGCCGCGGCGTTCGGGAGCCGGCTGGCGAGGACGCTCCTCCAGGCCGAGGTCGCGAAGTACCCGCCGCTGGGCGGCGCCCTCGACCGCCTGGCGGCCCGGAGGCCGGCGCCAGGAAAGGGCCCCTCGCTCTACGAGAGGTGGCTCGAGGCGCTCGGGGACCAGTGGGCCGACGAGGCGCTCGCGAACGCGGACGCGGGGACGCGCGAGGTGTGGGGGGTGAAGCGCCTCCAGACGGGGCTCGCGTCGTGGGCGACGCTCCGCCACGCGACGGTCCTCGTGAACGAGAGGAGCGCCGCGGAGTGCGGCGAGGCCGGGTTCGAGGAGCTCGTGATGCGCCCCCCGCGCGGCCACGTGGAGGCCGACCCGGGGACGTTCGAGGCGATCGCCTCGCTCTTCGACGCCGCGCGCACCCTCGTCGAGTCGTCTCCGGTCCTCGCGGGGAACGTCCCCGAGGACGACCCGAACGGGACCCGGAGGCCGGAGCCCCTCCGGGAGGGGCTGCTCAGGAGGCTTCGCGAGGCGGCGGCCAGGGCGAGGGGCTTCGGGACGATGGCGGCAAAGGAGCTGCGGGGCGAGCCCCTGACGGCGAAGGAGTACGAGGAGATCCTCACGGTCGCCCGTGCCGCCGAGCACGACTTCCTCGTCTTCAAGAGCCTCGCCAGCCCCGTGCTGGCTCTCTCGCACCCGGACCCGATGCCGAAAGTGGTCGACGTGGCGGGCGGAGGCGGGGTGCCCCTCCTCCTGGCCGCGGTGGGGTCGCCCCTGGAGTTCGACCTCGCCGTCCCCTTCTTCGGCCGCCGCCAGGTCGTGAAGGGGGCGGTCTACGGGTACCACGAGCTCTCGTCCCTCGCGCCGATGTCCGACGAGGAGTGGCGGCGCCGGGCCGGCCGCGAGCCGCTCGCGGCGTGGGCCGAACCGTTCGTCGTCAAGACGCTGCTGACGTGCCCGCCGAAGAGTCCATTCTGACGGCCTGGGCCGCGCGAGTCATGGCGGCCGTCGCGGCCTCGGCGCTCGCCGCGGCGGCGACGGCCGCTCCGCCGGCTTCCGGCGAGGGGAGGCTCCTCTTCGCCGGGGACCTCCTCCTCTCCCGCCAGGTCGAGGTGGAGATCGACCGGACCGGCCGCTTCCCGTGGGACCTCCTGACCGGGACGTTCGAGAAGGCGGACCTCGTCTTCGCGAACCTGGAAGGGGCCGTCGGAAGCGCTGCCAGCTGCCCGGGGGCCGGCCCCTGTTTCTCCATCCCCCGGTCCCGCGTCGGGCTCCTGGCCAGGGCCCCGTTCCACGCCGTCTCGGTCGAGAACAACCACGCGGGAGACCTGGGCGAGGCCGGGCGCGCCGCCACGCGCGAGGCCCTCCGCGAAGAGGGCGTGCGTCCCGTCTCGTTCGAGGACGGGCCGTCCTTCTTCCGCGTCCGGGGAGTCTCCGTCGCGCTCGTCGCGTTGAACCTCGTCCCTGGGCCCGGCGGAGAAGCCGCCGGGGTCCCGTCCCCGGAGGTGCGGCGGCAGCTCCGGCTCGCGCGGAACCTCGCGGAGGTGGTCGTCGTCTCGGTCCACTGGGGAGAGGAGCTTCTCGACTGGCCCTCCGGGAGGCAGAGGGAGGCCGCGCGGTGGCTCGTGGCGAACGGGGCGACGATCGTCGTCGGGCACCACCCTCACGTCGTCCAGGCCGCGGAGTGCGTCGCGGGGCACCCGGTCTTCTACTCGCTCGGGAACCACCTCTTCGACCAGAAGTACCCGGAGACGAAGGAAGGGCTGATCGCCGACTGCCGCGTGGGGGACGGGGCGGTGAGCTGCACCGCCATCGCGACGCGGACGGAGAAGGGCTCCTTTCGCCCGGTGCCGTTCCCCGGCGTCCCGCGGGCCGCGGCGGAGCTCGCAGGGTGCAGCGCGCCGTTCCACCGCCCGCTCCTCGTCGGCGGCACGCTCCTTCGCCCGAAGGCGCCGACCGACGGCTCGAGCCTGGTCCTCGAGGGCCTCCGCGAGGGGCGTGTCGTCTTCCGGAGCCGGCCGGTCAGGACCCTCTCGGCCGAGGCGTGGCCTCCCGGCCAGGAAGGCGAGCCGGCTCTCCTCTTCACCCTGGAGCGTCACCCCTCTCCGATCGACGGCGAGGATGGCGTCCGTCCCTACGTCTACGAGGTCGGCCCCTTTGGCCTCGTCGCGAGGTGGCGCGGCTCGGCGCTGGCCTGGCCCCTCGTCGACGCGACGGTCCTGCCGGGCGACCCGCCGCTCCTCTGCGCCCTCCACCGGCGGGACGCCTTCCTGACGCTGGACCCCCGGGCTCCCGCGGACCGCCCCGCTCTCTACCGGTGGAACGGCTTCGGGTTCTCCGGGGCGGGCAGAGGCGAGGGGATCGACGAGTGCGGAGCGGTCTGGAAACGGTGACCGGAAACGGGGCATGGCCGGAAGAAGAGAGACCGTCATAATGCCTTAATGAGATCTTTCCCCCGCCTTGCGCTCCTGGCCGGTTTCTCGCTGGTCCTCTCGACCTCCGTGGCAGGAGCGGGGAATCCTCCCGGGCCGGCTGAAGGGGCGGCGCCCCCCCCGGCCGCCGGGGAGCCCGACGACGGGTCGAAGGTCAGCTACGTCACCCTCGGAGCCGTCATCCCGCGTGGCCTGGGCATCGACCCGTTCGGCGCGCTCTACCTCTGGAGGGCGCCGGTGTCGGGGGAGAGCCGCTTCCGTGCCCAGCTGACGGGGATCGCGAACGAGGTGCGTTTTGACAAGCGGATCGGCCCGGACGGGAGCCTCGCGTGGGTCGCCACGCTCGACAGCATGACGCTCCCGTGGGAACAATGGGAGACGGTCCAGGGGACCGAGGTCCGTTCGGGGGAGCTGAAGTGGGGCCAGGGGCGGGTCGGAGCCGGGTTCGCCCTCCACGGGCCGCTCGGGCCGCGGGAGAGCTACAACGGCCTCGACGGGGCCCTGACCCTGGAGGCCGGGGCCCTCTGGTTCGCCCGCGGGTCGGAGACGGCGCAGAGTTACGTCCTGCCGACCGACACGTTCGAGGCGCGGCTCCACTTCCGGTTCCGCGCCGACGCGCTGGAGCGGAACCTCCTCGCGCTCCCGGTCCAGGGGTGGTCGGCGGGGGTGGACGGAACGTGGGGCGGCCGCAATAAGTGGGCCCCGTGGGGGGACCCCTCCGCCGGCCTCCAGACGGGCGGCCGGTCGTGGCTCGCCGCGAGCGTCTTCGCCTACGCGGCCTTCGGGGTCCCCGGGCTTCCCGCCGAGCACCGCCTGATCTCGTCGGTCCACGCCGGCGCCGGCTCCGACCTCGACCGGTTCTCGGCGTTCCAGCTCGGGAACGGCACGACCTGGGGCGACTTCGAGACGCTCTCCCGCCCGATCGTCCCGGCCGCGGGGATGAACGAGTTCTCGACCTCGCGGTACGCCATCGCCGACCTCGAATACCGGGTCGGGCTCCTTCCAGCCCTCTTCCTCCAGCTGCGCGGGACGCTGGCCTGGGTCGACCGCCCGGTCTCCGTGGCCGGGGGGATCGAGACGCGAACCGGTACCTTTCCCGCCGTGACCGCCGGGGCGACGACCGGCCTCCCCTGGGACTCGGCCCTGGAGTTTGCCTGGTCGTGGAACTTTGGCCTGGAGAACGGCGGGGAGGGCGGCCCGACGAAGGGGCGCTCCGGCTTCCTCGTCACGCTGGTGAAGGTCTTCTAGCTCAGGAGGCGGGCTTCACTCCGCCGCATCCACCACGCGGGAGAGGGCCTGCGCGTAGTCGAGCATCAGCCCGGGAGTCCAGACCATCTCGCGGGCTTTCCAGCGGATGAAATGGGCGATCCAGAGGTCCTTGTTCGTCATCAGCCAGAGGAGCCGGAGGATCCTATGATCCGCTCCGAGGCTGCCGACGAGGGCGGCCTCCAGGGCCATGGAGACGGTGACCGAGCAGTTCCGGTTCGTGAAGTTGTAGTCCTTGACCGTCTGGTAGAGAGCCCAGAAGACGCGGAGCTGGCCCTCGTCGAATTTCCGGAACCGGATCGTCGCGGAGGGCTCCATGTAGTGGGCGACCTCCTCCTCGTACGTCGGGAGGAAGACGCCCGGGACGTCCTTGCTCCGGAGCGTCTTCCAGACCTCGTCGCCGCTGTCGAATGCGTCGGGGTTGCCGTCGCAGTGGCTGATGTAGACGTCGGGAGTCATCCGTAGCGCGGAGTGGCCGACGGCGAACTTCCCCTCGCGGTCCCGGGCGACGACGTACCGGCTGACCAGATTCGACCCCTGTTCCACCCGGGAGGCGGTGATCGGGGTCCAGATGTGGACGAGGAGGTCGCCGTGGGGCTGTCCGAGCTCGGGCGGAGCCGACGGGTCCCCCCGGAGGTACTTTTCGTGGAAGCGCCTGGCCACGTGGAAGTCGAGGTAGTAGCGGACCGCCGTTTCCGCCGGCCCTCCCTGCTTCGAACGGAAGTATTGCTGCAGGCGAAGGGCCGTCCGGAGGAGCGTGAGGCCCAGCGCCGCGATCGCCGCCCCGAGGGAGAGCGACACGACCCAGGTGACGGCGTGGCGGAACGGGAAGAAGAGGAGCCCGGCCGCGATGAGGTGGAGCGCCCCCAGGAGGACGAACCAGCCCCACCTGGGGTAGCGGATGACGAGGGCGGAGAGGGCCTGGTAGAGGCCGTTGAGGAGCATGGCGACGCCGAAGAGCCAGGGGAGGGCCGGCCCCGACTCGTTCGAGAAGTCGGCGACCGCGATCCCGAGGACGACGAGGAAGGCCCCCCGGAGGATCAGGAGCCACGGGGTGGGGCCACTCGAGAAGAAGGAGAAGGCGGTCCGCCCGAGGCCCGCGACGACGAGGAGCCAGCCGGCCGCCTCGAGGGCCACGTCGGTCACCTGGTCCATGGTCTGGAGGCCGATGGCCCCTCCCGTGACCATCAGGGCGATGCCGAGGGCGATCAGGAGCCACCGGCTCCGCCGGAGGATGTCGGGGCCGAGAAGGAGAAGGGCGAGCGTCACGGCGTCCCGGTCCCGGCCGGTGTTCCGGCGGCCTTTCGAGACAGCTCGTCGCCGAGGCTCTCGAGCGCCCGGCTCAGCTCCTGGAGCTCGAGCGCCTCGTCCCCCCTGGCGGGCGGCGGCCCGAATTCTCCCTTCGCGTAGCCGCGTGCCCGCTCGGCGAGGCGGCGGAGGGGGCGCGTGACGACCTGGTCGAAGGAGCGGTTCAGGACCAGGAGGGCGGCGCCCCCGAGGAACAGGTAGAGGACGAGCATCCGGCGCGCCAGCCCGCCCAGGGGCGCGAGCCGGGCGTCGAGCGGCCAGCTGACGACCAGGGACCAGTTCTGCCCTCCGAATTGCTCGGAAAGCGACGGGATGGGGGATTCGACGATCCACGAGTCGCGTCCGCTGATCGGGTCGAGCATCTCGGCCATGTCGTCCCCCGGGTGCCGGATCAGCTCCGCGATCTGGCCGAGAGCCTGTCCCCCCTGGAGGCCGGCCTTCGGCTCGAGGTCGGGGTGGGCGATGATCTGGCCCGCGAAATTCGCCAGGTAGACGGACCCGCCCTTGGGCCGGATCTGGCGGAGCCGGGCGACGAGTCCGTCGAGGTCGAGGTCGACGACGGCCACCCCGACGATGCGCCCCTCCCTCGCGATCGGCGCCGAATAGCTGGTCATCAACGTCCCGCCCCCCTCGCCGAAGTAGGGCTTGATCCACTTTGCCCGCCCGCTGTCGACGGGGGACCGGTACCAGTCCCATCGCAGGTAGTCGTAGGCGAGGGTCGACTCGGTCTCCTGGCCCCTCTTCCGGAAGAAATAGGGAGCGAACCGCCCGAGCGGGGTGAGGGCCGGGTCGAGGGCGACGGCAACCCCGTACAGGAAAGGGTAGTCGTGGAGGGTGCCGCGCATCAGGTCGCGGATCTCCTCGCCCCGGAGCGTGCCCGCGGCCGCGACGGCCCGCGCGAGGTCGACCGCGACGAGCCGGGGGGGCTCGAACGTCAGGTCGGCCTGGGCGGTCTGCAGGCGGGCGATCTGGAGGGACTGCCGCTTCGTCTCCTTCAGGAACGTCTTGCGCCCCGCCCGGTAGCTCTCGAACAGGAGGAGCGCGAGCGGGACCCCCACGAGGAACGCGAGGAGGATCTGGATTCTCTTCCTGAGGCTCATCGCCCGACTTCCGCCATGGTCCGGCATGGTAGCGCCATCGCCCGCGGCACGCTCAAGCCAGCGTCGGCCTCCGGCGCGAACCGGTTTCGCGGGAGGGCCGCCGGCTGCTGGTTCTGCTGGACGGCTGGAGGCGAGGGGCGCTTCGCTCCTCACGCCTCGGGGGCGGGGAAGTGGCCTCTGAGGTAGTCCCGGGTCTCCTTGAGGGCGAGGATCAGGCGGTCCGCCGACTTCCGGAGGAGGGCGGCGTCGGGCTGGCTGCAGGCGCCCTCCAGCTCCAGCGCGGCCACCTCGATCCGTCTGGCCCCGATGTTGGCGGCGGCCCCGCGCATCGAATGGGCCTCGAGGCGAATCACCTCGAGGTCAGACAGGTCCGCGGCCCCGATCAGGGTGGGCAGCCTCTCGCCGATGACCTGGACGAACAGGTTCGCGAGCTCGCCGAGGAACTTCCGGTCCTGCCCGGTGGCTTCGAGGGCTCTCTTCTCGTCGAGCAACGCGGCCGCAGGAGGGGGCGCCGGCGTCGACTCTCCACCCTGGCCCGCCGGCAGCACCTTGCGTCCCGCCCAGCGGTCGATCACCGAGATCAGCTCTTTCGGCTGGATCGGCTTGGCCACGTAGTCGTCCATCCCCGCCTCGAGGCAGTTCTCGCGGTCTCCCTTCATAGCGTGGGCCGTCATGGCGATGACGGGCAGGTGCGAGCGGCCGCCCTCCCGGACGCGCAGGAGCCGGGTGGCCTCGAAACCGTCCATCTCGGGCATCTGGACGTCCATCAGGACGATGTCGTAGGGGATCTGTTCCAGCGCGACGAGCGCCTCGAGGCCGTTTCCCACCGCGTCCGCCCGGTGACCGGCCCGCTCCAGGATCCGGAGCGCGACCTTCTGGTTGACGGCGTTGTCCTCCACGACGAGGATGCGGACCGACCGGGCCGTCCGCTCCCCCAGGCTGTGCCGCGTGATGATGCCCGACGGCTGCCCCGGGGGAGAGGTGGAGTCGACGTCGACGAGCGCCTCGGCCAGGGCGTCGAGAAGCTGGGACTGCCGGATCGGCTTCGTGAGATAGGCCCGGCAACCGAGGGCTTCGAAGCGCTTCGCGTCGCCCCTCTGGACCAGGGAGGTGAGCATCAGGATCCTCGTCCCGGAGAGAGCGCGATCCGAGATGATCGCCTTCACGGTCTGCTCGCCGTCCATGTCGGGCATCTGGTAGTCGAGGAGGAGCGCGCCGAACGGCTCGCCCAGGTCGACGGCCCGGGAGAGCGCCAGGAGCGTCGCGGCCCCGGAGTCGACCTGCTCCACGACGCAGCCGAACGACTCGAGCATGAGGGAGACCACCTTCCGGTTCGTCGCGTTGTCGTCCGTGACGAGGATCTTCGCTCCCCGGATGCTGCGGCGGGGGGGGGGCGGCGCGAGCTCGTCCTCGCGGAGCGGGAGGGGAACGGTGAAGTGGAACGTGCTGCCGCGGCCGGGCTCGCTCTCCACCTCGAGCTTCCCTCCCATCAACCCGACGAGCTTCCGGGAGATCGTCAGGCCGAGCCCGGTCCCGCCGAAGCGCCGGGTCGTGGATCCGTCGGCCTGCGCGAAGCTCTCGAAGATCGCGGCCTGCCGCCCTTTCTCGATCCCTTCCCCCGTGTCGGTTACCGAGAAGCGGATCAGCGGCGTCGTCCCTCTGGCTCCCGCCCGCTCGGCCCGGACGTCGACGTTCCCGTGGCTCGTGAACTTCACGGCGTTCCCCACCAGGTTCACGAGTACCTGGCGGAGCCGTTCCGGGTCGCCCGCCAGCCGCGTGGGCGTCCCCGGCTCGACGAGACAGGTCAGCTCCAGCCCCTTCTCGCTTCCGCGGGGCGCCATCAGCTCCCCGACGGTCTCGAGGACGTACCGGAGGTCGAACGGGATCTCCTCCAGGTCGACCTTTCCCGACTCCAGCTTCGAGATGTCGAGGATGTCGTTCAGGATCGAGAGGAGCGAGTTGCCGGCGACCCGGATCGTCTCGATCGAGTCGCGCTGCCGCGGGTCGAGCGCGTCGTCCAGGAGAAGGCCGGTCATCCCGATCACGGCGTTCATCGGTGTCCGGATCTCGTGGCTCATGTTGGCGAGGAACTCGGCCTTCGCCCGGCCGGCCTCCTCCGCGGCGCGCTGGGCCTCCACCGCCCGGCGCTCGGCCTCCTTCTGGGAGGAGATGTCGACGAACCCGCAGATCAGGTAGGGC
>CAIMWE010000110.1 GCA_903845115.1 uncultured Acidobacteriota bacterium
CTCGCGGAAGCGGAGGGCGGCCCGGTCCCCCAGTCGCTCCACCTTGGCGGCCAGGAGGTCGCCGAGGAAGGGGATCTTCCTGTGCTGTCCCACGGTAATGCTCACGGCTCCCCCGCGCCCGGCCCGTTCGCGGACCGGGACCTTTCCAGCATACGCGCCCGCCAGAGCTCTGGGGGAGACAGGCGGGTCCGGCCCAGGAGATCGCCTCCCGCGCCTCTCCCCCTCAGTGGCCGAATTCCTTGACACAACGGAATCCGACATAACGGCTGCGGGATGTCCGCAAGAAGGCCGAGCGCTGAGAGACGCGCAGCTGAGAGAGCGGCAGCGGACCCCAGCTTCCTCCCCGGACGACAACGTCACGCCCCTTGTCGGGAGCCTTCGGATCGATCCTCGCCGACCGACCATAGAAGGCTGGGTCGTAATGGTCCGAGCAGAATTCCCAGGCGTTTCCGGCCATGTCAAAGAGGCCGTAACCGTTGGGCGGAAACATCCCGACCGGGCTAGTCTCCATCCAGATGTCCTGTCCGGCCGCCCCGTCCAGATTCGCGTCGTCGTGGCTGATCTCCCGCCCTTTCGGGTAGAGGCTCGAAGGCAATCCTCCTCGAGCAGCCCACTCCCACTCCGCTTCCGTCGACAACCTTCCGCCCACGCTCCCGCAGAACTGGACGGCGTCCTCCCAGGAGATGGAGACGACCGGGTGATCCGACTTCTCGGGGTCGGAGTAGGAGGTCCGGTCCTGCGGCAGGGCGCAAAACCCGGACGCGACACACACTCGATACTGGGCGTTCGTCGTCTCGGTCACGGCCATCGAGAAGATCTTCGAGATCACGACCCAGTGAGGCGGCCGCTCCACCGGCTCGCAGTTCGGATCCCCGGACGTACAGCCCATCCTGAAGGCTCCCGAGGGGATCTTCGTCCAGTGGACGGTCGCGCCTCGCGGTCCGGCCGCACGACGGGGAGAGGCCTCGCTCGGACTCTCCTCCCTCGCCTGCAGGACGGTCCTCGTCCCGACGTCCCGGACGATCCGAAATCCGACGAAGCGGTTCGCACCCGAGTCCCCGTTCCGGGACGAGACCCGGAGATCCTTCGCCTGGGAGCCCCAGGACCCACCTCGCGTCACCCGGGCCGTAGGTGCGGCAGACCCCGCCGTGCCGCCTTCTCTCCCTCCCGACGGAGGGATCGGTCCTGCGGGCTCGGCGCACCACTCCCGGACGTTCCCGGCCATGTCGTAGAGGCCGAAGACATTCGGCGGGAAGGACCCGACGGGAGCCGTGCCTTCCCACTGGTCGAGTCCGCCGACTCCCTTGAAATTGGCGTCGTCGTGTCCGATCGAGTTCCCGGAGGGGAATCGTATGCGCTCCTTCCCGCCGCGGGCTGCGTATTCCCACTCTGCCTCCGTCGGAAGCCGTCCTCCGGCCCAGCGAGAAAAAGCGACCGCGTCTTCCCACGAGACGAGGACGACCGGATGAGAGCCCTTCGCCGGGTCTTCCTTCTCTCCTCGGGGCGTGCGACGCCTACAGCTGCCCGCAGCGACGCACTCCACGTACTGGGCGTTGGTGGTCTCCGTCGCCGCCATCTGGAAGCCGGAGGTCAGCTTCACCGTGCGGACGGGGATCTCCCTGCCTAGACAGTCAGGGTCCCCGGCCGTGCACCCCATCCGGAGCGTCCCAGGTGGGATCAGGACGAATTGAAGAGATTGACCCCTTACCGCAGCGACGACATCGGACGGGCGCTCGACGGGGGCACGGAAGGTCACTTCGGCGCGAGAGGCGGCGTGGCCCCCGGAACTACCCTGCGGCTCCTGGGACCGGGGAGGGAGAGGAGGCGGGCGGAGTGCCGTCGGCGTCGGGAGCAGAGGGGCTGGCAACGAGGAGGCCCGTGGTGGGCGGGTTCTGTAGACGACAACGCCGACCCCGGCGAGCGGCAGGATCGCGATCACGTATGGAAACACCGTAGCGGCGAGACGACGCCACCCCTTGGCGGCCCCCCCCCCGCCCCTCGCTGCGGCGGAAGAGGCGGACGGCACCGCCCCTGCCGGAGGCGCCATGGGGGGCGGGCCGGGTTCCGGACTGACCCCTCGCGGAAGGCTCGCGGTCGTGCACCGATCGGCATCCGACACCCGGTCGGCCGAGGAAGGCGCTTCAAGGGCCGCCCTCAGCTCGACCACGAAGGCCGAGCAGGACTGAAACCTCCTGGCCGGGTCCTTGTCGAGGGCCTTCATGAACACCCCGTCCACTCGGGCTCCCAGGTTCTTGTTCACCGTCGACGGGAGGGCGGGAGCTTCGTAGATGATCTTGTAGAGAAGGACCGGAGTGGCCAGATTCTCGAATGGGAGGATTCCGGTCAGGAGGTCGTAGGCCACAATCCCGAGGGAATACTGGTCGCTCGCGGGACCCAGCTTCTGCCCCATCGCCTGCTCCGGCGACATAAAGCTGGGTGTTCCCAGGACCACCCCCGTCGTCGTGAGGGAATCCGGATCCTCGAGACAGCGCGCAAGGCCGAAATCGGCGAGATAGGGGCGGCCGAGCGAATCGAACAGGACGTTGGCGGGCTTCACGTCCCGGTGCACGACCCCCTTCCCGTGGGCGAAATCCAGCGCCGAGGCGAGGGCGCCCAGCCACCGGAGCGCCACTCCGGTCGGGACCCCCTCGGCCAGGCGGTCCGTGAGCCGGCCCCGGTCCAGGTACTGCGTGACGAGGTAGGGGCGGCCGCCGAGATCCCCCATGTCGTAGATCTTGACGATGTGGGGGTGATCGAGAAGGGCCGCGACACGCGCCTCGCGGAGGAACCGGCTCGCGCACTCCGGCCGCGAGGCGATTTCGGCGAGGATCATCTTGATCGCGACGGTCCGCTGGAGCGAATCGTCCCGGGCAGCCCAAACCTCAGCCATCCCGCCGGCGCCGATCGGCCTCAGCAGGACGTACCGTCCCAAGCGCATCCCGGCTTCGACGGGTCGCGTCACATCTTCGTCGCCTCGTGGGGATTATCGCAGTCCTCCCGGGTCCGAACGAGGAGGCATCCGCAGTTCCGCCCGCGATCCGAGCGGCGCGACGCCGGCGCCGGAGGGAGCGCCCTTCCGTACCACCCCTCGGCCGCGCGGCCTCCTACCAGTTCAGGAGCCCCTCCGACTGACCTCCGGACGCTCGACGGGATGGTATCCTGTGCCGTACGGAGCGTCCTTTGCAGGCTGGATTCCTCATCCTGTCCTCGGTCCTTGCGATCTATGTCGCCGCGTACAACGTCATCGCGCTGGTCATGGTCGCCGTGGCCGGCTGGCAGCTCTGGCGCCGGCGAACAGGGGATCCGCAGGCGGTGCTGGAGATCATCGAAGGGTCGGTGCTCCTCCCCGGCATCACGATCGTGGTCCCAGCCTACAACGAGGAGGCCGGAATCCTCAGGACCGTCCGCTCGCTCGTCTCGGCGCGATACCCCGACCTCGAGATCATCGTCGTCAACGACGGTTCCAGGGACTCGACCCTGGCTTCCCTCCGGGCCTCGATGGGACTGCAGCCGTCGGCCCGATTCCAGCGAGCTTCCCTGCCGACGGCTCCGGTCCGCGCCGTCTACCGGAGCCCGCAGGAACCGGGTCTCCTCGTCATCGACAAGAGAAACGGCGGGAAGGCCGACGCCCTCAATTGCGGGATCAATTTCGCGTCCCGCGAGCTCGTCTGCATCATCGACGCGGACATCGTCATCTCCCCCGACGCGCTCCTCCACCTGGTCCGTCCGTTCCTCGAGGACACGACCACCGTCGCGACCAGCGGGACGATCCGGCCGCTCAACGGCTGCCAGGTGGACGCGAAGGGGCGGGTTACGCCGGGCGTGTCGGGGAAGCCCCTGGCCGTCTTCCAGACGCTCGAGTACTGCCGGGCGTTCACCCTGGGCCGGCTCTTCTTCAACCTCGGCGACGCCCATCTGATCATCTCGGGCGCCTTCGGACTCTTCAGGCGGGACCTGCTCGTGGCGGTAGGAGGCTACCAGGCCTACGCGATCGGCGAGGACATGGAGATCGTGGTCCGGACGCATTCCTATCTCCGCAACCTCGGCCAGCCGTACCGGATCGTCTCCGTCCCCGAGGCGGTCCTCTACACGGAGGTCCCGGGTTCGGTCCAGGAGCTCGGACGCCAGCGAACCCGCTGGCACCAAGGGCTCCTCACCACGATCCGTCTTCACCGGACGCTTCTCTTCAACCCCCGCTACGGGTACGTCGGGATGTTCGCCTTCCCGTACTACCTGCTCTTCGAGCTGCTCTCCCCGTTCTCGGAGACCCTCGGGTGGCTCCTGCTCCCGGTCCTCTGGGCCCTCCACCTCCTCACGGCGAACGCCGTCCTGCCTTTCTTCGTCGCCGCCACGCTCCTCTCGACGCTCGTCTCGATCTTCGCTCTCCTCATCGACTCCCTCGCGTTCGACCACCTGTCGCGGTTCAGGCACCGTCTCCTCCTGCTGGCCGCGGCCGTCGTCGAGCCGTTCGGCTATCACCAGCTCTGCCTCTTCTTCCGGCTGCGGGCCTTCCCCCGCTTCTACGGGTCCGTCCACTTCCGGTCGGGCTGGGTCCCCCCCACGCGCGCCGGCGCCACCGCCGCTCCTGACGCTCGGGCGACATGAGGCCGACGAGAAGGAACGCCTCGTGACCACGAAGCTCACCATCGAGATCCACCGGGAGAGGGGGCCCGGCCTTCCACTCGTCTTCGACCAGGTCCCGGTCACCATTGGAGCCTCACCCTCCTGCGACGTCGTCCTCGACCACCCGTTCGTAAGCAGCGACCACGCCATCGTCACGTTGTCGCGGGGCGGCGTCCTCTTCGCCGACCGCAGCAAGAACGGCTCCTTCGTCGATGGGAAGCGGATCCAGACTCACTGGTTTCCTTGCATGGGGTCCGTCTTCATCCCCCCGTTCCGGCTCGACATCCGGATCGACCTCGACGAAGACGAGGAGCGGCACACCCAGTTCTTCAGTCACCGCGAAGGCAACCTCGCCGTGTCCGGACCGGTCTCCGTCCCGGCGGCGGAGGTCTCGTCGGTCGACGCCACGGTCGCCCGGACGGCCGCCCGCGCCAGCACGCCGGCGGCGAACGGAGCGTCTGCCGGGATCACTCGCCCTCCGACCCAGGATACCGGCGCCAGGCGCCGCGAAACCTCGTTCATGGTCCTGCCGGTGCCGCCCGCTGCCCTCGCGCCGACCTCCTCGCCGGTCGGGCCTCCGCCTCCCGCCCCGCCGCCTGCCATTCACCCGAAGGCCGCGTCCTCTCCGATCCCCTCCCTCCGCGCTCCCTCGACGCCCCCGTTGGCGCCTCGCGAGAGGCCCGAAGAGGGCGAGGCGAATTCCCGGCGGTTTTTTCTGGCGATCCTCGAGGGGCCTCCCGGCCTGGTCGGGAAGTCCTACCCGCTCGGCAAGGAGCGGCTCCAGATCGGGCGCGATGTGGCCGCCACCGTCCACCTCGACGTCCCCACCATCTCTCGTCGCCACGCGGTACTGGCCCCCGACGGACACGGCGGCTGGATCCTCCGCGACCTGCAGAGCGCCAACGGCACCACGGTCGCCGACAGGCTGATCAAAGAGGTCGTACTCGGCACCGGCGACCAGTTCTCCGTCGGCAAGACGGTCGTCTTCCGCATCGAGGCCGAACGCCTGACGGGCGCCGAGGAGGACTCCCGGTATCTCCTCCCCGTCCGGCTCTCCAGCCGGCGAGCCGGAGCGGCGGGAACCGTGACCGTCGTGGAGGTGGCCGGACGGCTCGACGTGGTCACCTACGCCGAGCTTTCGAACGCCCTGTCACGGGCCGTCGACTCGGGCCACCTCCTCGTCGCCCTAGTCATGGCCGACGTGATCTTCATCGACCATGCGGGAATGGGGGCCCTGATCCAGCTCGCGAACCGCGTCTCCCAGACCGAGGGCCAGATGGTCCTCGCCCGGCTCCGGCCCAAGATCCGCCAGGCGTTCTCGCTCAGCAGGCTAGACTCGCTCTTCCGGAACCGGATCTTCGACACCGAGGAAGAGGCCGTCGCCTACCTCGAGCATCACGGCTCCCGTTCGTAGCCATGACCCTACGGGAGTTCACGGTTCCCGGGCGGTCCCGACGAGAGCCGATTTTTCCTCGGTCCTCTCCACCAGGCGGCGGATGGCCGACGCCACCGCGATCACCACCTCGTTCCGGGGAAGCGACGCCTTCTCGAGAAGGGACGTCGCGTCCGTCTTCCAGACCTTCCGGTCGCCCGGAGGCGCCACCCGGTGGAGGGCCTCGAGACCAATTCGAGCACAGGCCGCGAGCGTCGTCGAGGCCGCCGCCGCCTCCAAGAGGAGCGGATTGCCCTGCGCCGCGTCCTGAACGAATTCGTCGTTGTCGCGCCAGAGCTCGAGCATCCGGGCCACGCGCTGCTGGGCCGGGGCGGACCCGTTTCCGGCGGCGTCTGGAGCCATGAGGGCGTCGACGTCGAGCATGAAGAGGCGGGCGACCTCGCTTTCGGGGTGGAGCAGGTCGACAAGGCGAGTGAGCGGTGTCTCGCTCGTGTAGCGCCCGCTCTCGACCCGCGCGTACTCCTTCACGGGCTCCAGCGCCTCGGACAGGATCTCGACCGAGCGGGTGGCCGGACCCGGGCCGGCCAGCCGGCGGATCATCCGGGCTCGCGACTGGAGGTGGGTCGTTCCCGCGGCCTCCAGCTTCACGCTGACGAGCGCGAGCCGCCGGTACATCTCCTCGACCGACCGGGTCGACGCGGGGGACCAGAGCCGCTCGGCGATCGCGGCCGCCCGAGGCCAGATCTTCGCGTCGATGTTCTCTGCCGTGGCGAACTCCGTCCACATGCAGGCCTCGCCCCCCAGCACGAGGCTTCTCTTCTCCGGAGGCAGGGTCGCGGCCTCCTCGCCCAGCGGGTCGACGCCGTAGTGCCAGGCCGCGCTGAACATTAGATCGAGGTAGTAGCCCGAGGAGAGGATGGACGGATTCCCGCGCGAGGCGGCCTCGACCAGCTTCCGGTGCCATCGATACGACTGCACGACGACGTCCCGGTCCAGATTCCCGTGCAGGACCTCGTCCCACCCGATCATCTTCTTCCCGTGAGCGCTCAGGATCCTCTGAAGCCGGCTCGTGAAGGCGGCCTGGAGGGCGCCGCCATCCGGCAGGTTCCGTTCGGCTTGGAACGCCCGGACGGACGCGCTTCGGCCCCACGCCTTCCCGTTCACCTCGTCCCCGCCGACGTGAAAATACTCGTCCGGGAAGAGGCCCGCCATCTCACCGACCAGGCCGTCCAGGAAGGCGTACACCTCCCGCTTGCCCGGGTCCATCGCGGGGTCGAAGATCCCGAACTTCCGTTCGATCCGGTACGGGCCCGCCTCGCTAGCAAGCTCGGGATAGCCCACGAACCAGGCCGTGGTATGTCCCGGCACGTCGAATTCGGGGACGACCCTGATCCCGCGCCGTCGCGCGTAGTCGACGATCTCCCTCACCTCGTCTCCCGAGTAGAAGAGGCCGTCCGAGCCCGCCCGATGGAGGCGCGGGAACGCGCGCGAGGCGACGCGGAATCCCTGGTCGTCCGAGAGGTGCCAATGGAGCACGTTCAGCTTGACGACATCCATCGCGTCGAGGGTCCGCTTCAGGACTGGAATCGGCATGAAGTGGCGGCTCGAGTCGACGAGCAGGCCGCGCCAGGGAAATCGAGGGCGATCCGTCACTCGGGCCAGCCGGATCTGAAACCCCGACGGCGCCCCCTCGACGAGCTGGTAGAGCGTCGCGAACGCTCGAATCGCGCCCACGGGGGACGCCGCCCTGATGGCGACGCCCGAGGAGGAGACCGACAGGTCGTAGGCCTCGTCGTCGCCGAGGGCCGGGAGGCTCCCCCCTCCCTTCTCGCACTCGACGGCGACGGGAAGGGGCCGCTCTCCGGCGACCGTGGAAACCGGCGTCCCGGAGAACGATTCAACCCGCGACAGAAAGCGGGAGAAGGCCTCCTCCACCCTGGGATCGCGGCACCCGGACTGACGGAACGCGAGGCCGCCGTCGCCGGCCACGGGCGCTCCGCCGACCTCTTCCACGGTGACCGGGAGCGGCATCATCGGCGGGCGGGACGTCCCGGAGCGAGCTTCGTCCGCATTGACCGCCGGACACGAGACCAATGCCGCGAGGCAGGCTAGCGCGGGGCCCAGGCGTTCGGGGCCACGTCGAACGAGGGGAACTTCTCGTTGGTCTCCAGGACGATTCCGCCGTAGGAAGGATGCGTCGCGAGCGCCCAGCGATGAAGGTCGACGAGAAACGCCGGAAAGAGCTCTTTCCGCAGGGCCTTTTCGCATGATACTTCCTTCCCCGTGCTCTTCTTGCCCATCAGGACCGCAATCCGCACGAACTGCCTGCGTCCGGTCCTTTCGCCGACCTCGTCGGCGTGCTTGAGGAGTGCTTCGAGAAGCTCCTGCTGGCCGGCGAGGTCGCAGGAGAAGTAGCTCATCAGGAACACCTCGTCTAGGTGCTCGATCGCCCACTCCCTCGTGGCTCTCGAGACGCCGCTGTTCCCGACCTTCTCGACCGAGACGAACGCGGCGTACCGGATCCCCTCGGCCTGGACCTGCGCCGCGTTCGTCCGGAACCTCTCGCGGTGGGAATCGGTGAACTCCGAGTCGTCGACGAGGAGGTCGATGCCGAGGTCCGGATGGCCCTTGAGGAAACGCGCGAACTCGCGGATCGGGTAGTTAAGCTCGGCATAGAGGAATCCAATCCTCGGCACTCCCCCGTCGCGCAGCTGCCGGACGAGCTTCTCGACCCTTCGGCTCCCTCCGTCCTGCCAGATCTCGGACGTTCCGATGCCGGGGTTGAGAAACGCCTCCGATATGTGATTCGTGTTGAGGTAACGGACGAGGGCGTCGAAGCCGGAGAAGTCGCCCCAGGCGCTCTGCCAGACGTCCATCGCAAGCCAGGTCGGATCCCGGGGCGCGGCAGGCGCCAGCGACGACCTCGCCCGATTCGGTTGCCGGACGGGCGGCGGTCCTGCCGGCCTGGGGTCCGGCTTCGGGGCCCGCGCCGGTTTCACTCCCGCCCCCGTCCCTCCGAAGGCCGCGACTTCCACCCCGCTCCGGGCCGCGGGGCCGACCGGGGAATCCGCGGCAGTGGTTCCCGCCGGCGGGCCAGGGGGAGACGATTCGGTCTCCCTCCGCGACCTTTCCAGGAGATCGTCCCTCTTCGCGGCGGCCACCCCGGCGAGGAGACCTGCGATCCTCGGGATCCGCTCCCGGGGGACGGGAACCCCCTCAACGGTCGCCGGAGACGCCAGGATCCCGTTGACGGCCGCGGCGACACTCGCGCGGACGTCGGCGTTGCCACGTGCCGTCAGGCACGGACGGCCCGCCATGTTCACGAGAGCCTCGACCCCGAGCTCCGCGGACCCGTTCGCCATCCGGCTGAGGACGGGGAGCAGCTCCTCAAAGCAGGACTGTCCTCGCACTAGCCGTTCCAGCGCTTCGAGGCGAATCGTGGCCTCGCGCCCCATCGTCGCGACTCCTTCGTCGTTCCCGGCATCGGCGCACGCCCTGGCCAGGAGGTCGGTGCAGACCTCGACCTCAGCCTTGAGCCTCGCCTCGTCCTCTGGAGCGCGCTGCTTTGCATCGAGCACGGCGCCCACGGCGGCGAGAGCCTCCTGCAGCCGGAGCAGATCTTCTTCCCCGACTTTCAGAATCGCTTCCTGCGGGTTCCGGGGACACTCCCCCTCGTGCCGGCCGAGGTCGGCCCGGAATCGCTCCACGTCGGCGGTGGGGAGCTTCGGCTCTTCGAAAACCGGCCTCCCGTTCCGGATGACCGGGGGCCGCTTCCGCAGCTTCCCTTCGAGAGCGCCGAGGCGACGATCCAACTCCGTCCAGCGGATCGAGCACCCATCGGTGAACGCGGCGCCCGGTTTCAGGACTGCCACGCGCTGGCGGAAGTCCTGGACCTCCTCGACCGCGGTCCGGGCGCCCCGAACCACCCCGACGGAACCCAGGAGCAGCCACGCAGACACGACAAGGAACGTCTGTCGTCCCACTCCTCACCCCTACTGACTTCGCTCCGGTTCCGGAGCGAAGTCAGTCTCATCCGCCAACCGTGGTTCCTTCGGGGTTACTTGATCACCTTTATGAAGTCGAACTCCGCCGAGGTCTTGAAGGTGACGAGGCCGAACTGACCGAGATCGAACTGACCGTCGTTGGCGGTGCAAACCGGTTCGTCATCGATGAAGCACTTGATCGAGGAGCCGTAGCACTCGACGCGCAGCCGGTACGGGTTGTCCGGCCGGAACCCGATGCGGTCGCCGCGAAGAATGTTCCGGACTCTCGGATTCTGGATGTCCACCCACTCGCCGTCGACCATCTTCCCGAGCACGGCACCTTCCTCACCGGCGAGACGGAACATGTAGTAGTTGTTCGCGTCCTTCATCCGGAAGACGATGCCCGCCCCGATGATGTACCGGATGTTCCTCCTCAGTTCCTGATCCTCGGGGGAATCGGTCCACTGCTGCGGACGGAACGGCTTGACCCTGACGTCCGCCTCGAGCGTCGCGTCGGCGATCCTGGGGCTCTGAACGTACTTGATCGCGTTCAGGCTCTTCGGGTCGTCGGTCCTCTGGATCAGCCATCCGTCGACGACTTCCCAGATGCCGCCGACTTGCTGCCACTCGGGCTTGATGTTGTTGAAGGCGTCGAAGTAGATCGTCCGGTTGCCGGCGTCGGGCTGCGCCACCACCGGCGGAGCGACCTCCGCCCCGCATCCGAGCATGAGGACCGCCAAGCCGGCGAGAGTCAATTTGCGAGCCATGAATGCCTCCTCAGATCAGTTCCTTGTTGAATTTGCTTTTCGGTGCCGCGCGACGTAGAAAGCGTGCTCGCGTCGGCCCGGTCATTCGCGTTCCGGCCGGTCTCAGTCGCGGGCATTTCGACGGTAGATCTCGACCTCGTAGACCTCGCCGCGCTCCGCGTGGAAGGAGAACTTGGCGGACTTCAACCCCGCGGCCGAGATCGACATGGTGTGATCCCCGGCCGTTAACGCCAGGGCCTCGGTCCTTCCGTCGCCGATGTTTGCGTCGCCGTGGCCGTGCCCGAGGATGTCGATCGAGATCGACCGGTTCAGCCGATTCTTGACTCTGAGCAGCGCGCCCGTCGTCCCGGACGAATCTCCCGTCTTCGTCGGCCCGTTGTACAGAATCGCGCCAGTGGAAGGGGCATAGGCCGTTTCAGCCTGCGGCGCAGTAGCCGGGGCCGGCGGCGGTGGCGCGCTGTGGCACGAGGACATCGCTCCCGCTCCGAGGGTGAGGGCCGTCAGAATCACCACACCTCTGAAGAGACTCATCTTCATCCTCCTTCGAACACCCGGGCATCAACTACTGCTTCCAAATCCTCCGGACGAAATTGGATGCTAGCAGCGAGCTCGGGTGAAGGGCAACTGTCTTCTGCCCACCGACCCGATCGTGGGGAATCCGCTCAGCCTTCCAGCCCGATCGTCTCTTCGAGCAGTTTGGCGGCTCCGCCGAGTTTCTCTCCCATCGCCGGATCCACCGCCTTGATCCGCGCTCTTAGGGCGTTCAGGATTCCCCGGTCCCGTGAGATCGCGAGGAACGCAACCATCGCTTCCTTCGCCGACCGGCTAGGTTCGGAGTCGAACCGGCGAAGGACCCCTTCGAAGACGACGAGCCGGGGGCGAGCCGGAGCGGCGTTCGCCGCAATGGAGGCGAGGGCCCTGGCCGCCAGCCGCCGGATCCGCTTGTCGCCGTCGTTCAGGAGAGGAAGCAGAATCTCGCAGACCTCCGCATCCCTGAGGGTCCCCAGGGCCCTCAGCGCAGCCATCCGTCGGCCGAAACTCCCTTCGTAGGCCGCCGCGACCCACACCTCCGGCGCGCAAACGGGCGCCTTCCGGAGAGCGTCGGTGACCTCGGCGATCAGAGGCGGATCCTCGACTTCCAGCGTCGTCAGGAGCGCTGCGAGCGCTTTCGCGTCGGCAGTCCGGCCCAGGGCCGAGACGGCCGCCTTCACGACGCGCAGAGACGAGTCGCCGAGCGCCTTTCCAAGCAGCGCGATTCTCCCGGCGGACGGATGGTCTCCGAAGGCCAGGCAAGCCCACTCGCGCACTCTCGCATCCGGGTCGCCGGCCCCGCTCGCGAGGACCCCGTAGAGCGAGGAGAGTTCGTCCGGACCGATGTCGTGTCCCCGAAGGCGTTTCGCCGCGCTCCTGACCGCGCACAGGCGGGAGAGGGGGGAGCGGTCGGCCGCCATGATCGGAATGAACCCCGGATAGGCATCGGCCAGGCGTTCGAGGCTCCAAGCCGTCACGAATCGCCTTCCCGGAGGGGCCACGGAAGCCAGGGCGAGGACGGCCTGGGAGGCGGCCCCGTAGACGCTGGGGTGCGCCCCGATCGCGAGGAGCGCCCCGATCGACACCCGGTCGTTCTTGCCCAGGACGCAACCGGCCAGCGGCCCAGTCAGGTCCGAGCTTGGCCACCTCCGGGCCGCCTCGAGGCTGCGGAGAGCCCCCCACCATGGCCAGCGGAGCCGCAGCCGGGCGAGGATCCGTCCCCCGTTCCGGCTTCGTCCTCGCTCGCCCCCGGACGAGAAGAACCGCCGCAACGGGCCGGCGAGGAGGAGTCCGCCCGACAGGAGGAGAGCGGCCCACACCAGCCCTGAGACGATGGCTCGCCACGGAGCCGATGCGCTCGCACCAACGGAGAGAGGGTCCATGCCCGATTGTCACCCATCTCCTCGCCCGACTGTCCAGAGCGGCTCCGGACCCCGATGCGAACACGATCGAGCGACCCCGAGGACGGTCGACCATCCGGACTGGACCCCCGACGGGCTGGACGGATTGTGGATTCATCCGGTGTACCTGCCGAGTACGGTGCGCGGAATCTGGACCGGAACGGGCGCCGCCGGGATATCCTGTCACCCTGCTTGGAGCATTCCGGTCACGACCCACTCCCTTCTCCTACGTGGAGGTAGTATCGACCGGGTCGCCAGGGCAGGTGGAGGAGGACCGACCGTGGTCTCGAATGAAGCGAAAACGCCTGGAATGTGGCGGGGCCCTGTGGCCGCGTGCGCGGCCTTCGCGATGCTCGTCCTCGCCGCAGGAGCCTCCTTCCCGGGCGAGGCGCAGTCGAAGCCCCATCCGAAAAAGCCCGGGACCGTCACCCAGGGATCGGCTTCGACTCCGGCAGCGGTCGCAGAAGTGCCGGTCGAGGAGCAGAAGGATGCCTACCTCATCTCCGGCATCGCGAAGCGGCAGCAGGGGAAGTACCGCGAGGCGGTCGACGACCTGACGATTTACGTCTCCGGAAACGACCGCGATCCGGACGGGCACTGGGAGCTCGCCGTGGCCTACTCGCTCTACCACAGCGTGCGCCCGGTGCCGGCGATTCGAAGGAAGGGCGTCGACGCCTTCCGGCGATGTTTCGAGCTGAGCCCGGGCGTCCAGCGGACCCTCCCGCCCGCCGCGGCCTCCAGGCCCACGATCACCGCCATGGTCGCGGACGCCCGCAAGGCCGCCGGCGTCGCCGGGGAGGTGGCCCCGAGCCGCAGCATCGACGCCGAGGGGCTCCTCCGCCTCTCCGAGCGCCAGGTCGAGGCCGGCGACCTCTTCGAGGCGAAGCGTAACTTCGACGAGATGAAGGCGCTTCCTCCTCCGCCGCAGCCGGTGGAACGGGAGCAGGTCCGGCTGAAGCTCGTGAATGCCCTTGGCGGCAAGATCCTCCAGATCCATTCGCTCGAGGTGTCCAACGTCTCGCAGGCCCAGGCGGAGGCAGGGAAGCTCCTGCGGTTCTTCCCCGACGAGCCGGTGGCGCTCGAGACCTACGTCAGGCTCCAGATGCGGTACTCGAAGCTCGCGATGGAAGGGCTCATCGGCCAGAAGCTCTACCAGTCGTACCGGAACAGCATCGAGGGATTCATGCTGAAGGGCCAGTTCCAGAACGCCCTGGCTGAGGTCAACCGGCTCCTGTTCAATTTCCCCCGCTCCGAGTTCGGGGAGCGGAAGTACGAGGAGATCCTCCGGAAGAACGACGAGGCGCTGAAGATCGCCGATGACGCCTTCAACGCCGGCAGGTTCGAGGAGGCGCGGCGAAAGTACGAGGAGATCCGGGCCAACTACCCGGACCCCGGGACGGCCCAGGACGCGATCAGCGAGATCGACGAGGTCCGGCGAAAGCTGGAGATGGACCTCGACCGGGCGAAGGAGCGCGGGAGCTACGCGGCCGCCTACAAGACCGCCAAGGACCTCAGCGCGAAGTTCCCGTCTAACGTGAAGGCTCAGGAAGCGGTCAAGGCGTCCCTCGCGGACGTGAGCAACCGGGTGAAGGAGGGCAGCACGGCGCTCGAGGCCGGCAAGACCTTCGAGGCGATCACGTCCTACCAGAGGGTGCTCGCAACCGTTGCGGACCAGGCGGAGGCGCAGGAATCACTCAACGCGGCTCGGGCCTCCCTCAGGGAGACGAAGACCAAGCTCTGGACGATGCTGGAACCGGTCGCCGCCGGGACATTCATCCTGGGCGGCGCCTACGCCGAGAGCAAGCCGAAGAACAAGCAGGCGACCCTTCCCCTCTTCTTCCTGGACCGGCAAAAGGCGAGCAACGCGAACTACCGGGTTTTCGTGATGGGAGCCGGGATGAAGGCTCCCGAGTCGTGGAAGAACGGAGAGATGGACCCTCAGAAGGCGGACTTCCCCATGGGCGGTGTCTCCTATGCCGAGGCCGATGCGTTCTGCCGCTGGGTAGGAAAGCGCCTGCCGACGGAGTTCGAGTGGGAGAAGGCGGCTCGCGGCCCGGAGGGGCTGGACCTGCCCTACGATGACGCTCCCGGACGCCTGAGGAAGCCGTTCGACCCGTTCCAGGATTACCCCGTGAACCGCTGGCCCGAGCTGGCCAGCCCCTTCAAGATCGAGGGTCTCGTCGGACCCGTCTTCGAGTGGACGAGCTCCTGGTTCGTGCCGTACCCGGGGAACGACGATGCGGCAATCCGGAACATCCCGAGGGACGCGTTCAAGGTGGCGCGAGGCGGGTCGCGGAGCCCGTCTGCCCCTCCGTCGGACAAGCCCCTCGAGGTAGCCTGGCGGGAGCGGAGGCGCCCCGACCGGCGGGACGCCGACCTCGGGTTCCGGTGCGCGGCGAACGAGGCCAGCGCTCCGGAATGGCTGGCCACCGACCCCGAGCCGGAGAAGGTTCACGAACCTCCCGCCCGGCCGCCAGCGCCCGCTCCGGGAATGTCCGGGGGGCCGGCCAAGAAGTGACTGGCTACTAGTTCCTCACCGGCTTCGCCGACCCGCGACGGAGGAAACGGCGAGCCAGTGATTTGCCCGGAGGACTGGCATCGAGATCGGTAACGCTATGGTGCGACAAGCCCGATAGTTAGTCGGACCCGGAGTCCCGGGCGCACCCTTGGTTGTTGCCACGGGTTGGTTTCGTCGGCCCTGGAGCACGTTTTCTAGAGTCCACGGGTGAAGGGGCTCCACGACTGGAACTCGTCTGCTAACACAACGCTCAAAGACCTCTTGGCTCAAATGGATAAGCGTCATCGGTCACGACGAGCGGCCATCGATTCCGCTTTCAGACGAAGCCGAGCTCAAGACCGTGCTGCGCCTCATGAGGCGCCTCATCCTCAGCCATCCGTGACAAAGTAGAACTAACGGGGGGCGGTGACGTACCAGATCAGAACCGTCCCGGCCCCGACGGCTTCATCTCCGACGGAGACCGAGACGAGATCTCGGTGTCCGGCCGTCGCCGAGTTGTAGACGTATTCCGGACCGTCCGCGACTGGGGCGTCGTTGAGCCGCCAGCGGGGACGCGGAGCAGGGTTCCCGGTCACGTCGACCCGAAACCGGAACGATTCCCCGGCAGCGAGAGTCAGCCGGGTCTTTCCGGGGGGCGGTGAGACCGCGACGAGCCGAGTCCCCGCCTTCGGAACCGTCGTCGGCGAGATCGAAGGAGCCGGTCTGGCATCCGCGGGGCCGTTCAGGTCGGTCGGCGCCTTCACCTGGACCCGGCGGAACAACGAGTAGCTGATCCAGAAGGAAGCCACCGTGGCGATCACGCTCCCGACGATCAGGAAGACGGTAGAGACGCGGAACCCGCCTCCGGCGCCAGCCTGGACCGGGCTTGATCGTTCCGGAGGGGCATCGAACGAGTCACGGGGGTTCCGCAACGGGCCGAGCTCGACGAGAGGGAGGCTGAGGACGTCCGGCGACGAATGCCGCGGGTTGGAGCCCTGATCCCGGAGCGCCTCGGAGGGCGCCGGCGGCAGCGGCGGCGGAACGACCGGCGGCTCGGCGACGGGGGCCTTACCGTATCGGCCCGGGTTGGTCAGCCTCTCGAGGATCTCGAAGAGCTCCGCCGCGAGTGGACGCGCGGAGCCCGGGCGGTCTTCCGGGGCCTTCGCGAGGCACCGGAGGATCAGGCTCGCCACGTCGGGGGGGCAGTCCGGAGCCATGAAGATAGGGTCGGGCACTGGCTCGTTGACGATTTTCACCATGAGCTCCGCGAGCGTCGCCCCGGCAAACGGCGGGTTCCCCGTCACGAACTGGAAGAGCATGGCGCCGGCAGCGTAGATGTCAGTGCGGTAGTCGGCGGTGCCGGAGTCCTTCATCTGCTCGGGCGACATGTACGCCAGGGTTCCGAACACCTGACCGCGGGTCAGGTCGCTGTCGTCGCCGGTCAGACGGGCGAGCCCGAAATCGATCAGCTTCGCGGTGCCGTCCTCGGTGACCAGGACGTTCGCGGGCTTGACGTCCCGGTGGACCACCCCGTGCTCGTGAGCCACGGCCAGGCCCGCGAAGACCTGTGCCATTACATGGACCGCCTGGGCGAGCGGGGGGCGGGACTTCACCAGCGACTTCGCGTCGACCCCGTCGACGAACTCCATGGCGATGAAGGGGAGGTGCGGGTCATCCGCCGCCTCGTAGATGCGGACGATGTTCGGGTGCTCGAGACGGGCGATGGCCCGAGCCTCACGGAAGAACCGCTCCCGGGCGATCTCCTTCGCGATCATCGACGACGCCAGAAACTTCAACGCAACCTTTCGACCGAGAAACGGATCTAGGCCGAGGTAGACCGCGCCCATTCCTCCCCTGCCGATCAGCCGCCCCACCTCGTACCGGCCGATCTGCCGGCCCGTGAGGTTCGACGGGATGCTGTCCATTTGTGGGGGAGAACTCAAGAATTTGATTATCCCGCACATCGGAAGATCGCGTGAAGGAGAGCAGAGCTCTCCGTCGTGCGACCCTCCCAATCACCGGCCCCCAAAGGTCTCGGCGATCTCGACGTCGACCCGCCTCCCCAGCTTCAGTCCCCTCGCGTCGGCCAGGGCGACCTTCACGAGGAGGACCCGGGTGTCGGATGGCCGCGCCGGGTCCTGCGGCTTCAGCTTCCTGGGCGTCACCTGGTCGGGGATC
>CAIMWE010000111.1 GCA_903845115.1 uncultured Acidobacteriota bacterium
GAATCTATGCCGAGGGCCTCTCGCACCGCAACGGTGATCCGGCTCGAAATGCTCAAAGGCAACGCACGGTTTTCTTACAGGAATCCGAAAAGAATCCGACAGGCGCCCGCCGGCCGGCGGGCGCCCGAGTCGAAGCGTCCTCGCCGTCAGCGCACGACGACGGGAGCCGTGAACGCGTACCCGAGGCCGCGCTGGGCGCTCTCGTCCTCGCTCGGGTAGATCTCCCGCTGCATCTCTGCCCGGTCGACCGTCTCGCCCGGGGCTTTCGCCAGGATCTCGAAACTGGAACTGCCGCTCCGCTCGCCGCCGCTCGTCTCGCAGCGAACGGTAGCGGGTCCCGATCGCCACGTGCAGGGTCAGCACGCTCCCGAGAGCGACGAAGCTCGGGCTGTAGAGGAGGACCCACTGGCTCGAGATCGCCCCGATCCCCTCGAGGACGAGAGCCGCGACCCCCACGTGGCTGACCAGGATCGCGGCGAGGAGGGCGCCCGCGCCCGGCAGCCGCCGCCTCCAGAGCCGGAAGGCCAGCGGAATGACCAGGATCGCCGTGGCGAGGACGAGGGACTGGACGATCCGCTGCGCCTCCGGCCGGTATCCTATCCCTGATCCGCTTCCTGCGCCTCAGTCCCGTCAGGTGTTGCCTCTGCCCCCTCCGCCCTCACCACGGTCCTGTGTGACCCCGCGTCCTCGCAGCCAGCCGTATTCGTGGCGGTCTCTGCATCTGTCTTCGATCATTCGGGTCTTGCCAGATCGAGTACCTCACGAATTTCACGACGGTCGGGTTTCCCCTGTTCCGTGACCGGGACACGGTCGGCCACCGCAAGAACTCGGGGGACGAGATGCGGCCCATACCGGGTTCGGATGTCGGCGCGCAGTTCGTCCACGGTCAGCTTCGCCGCGGGTTCGAGCAGCACGAGCGCGTCGAAGCCGTCGCCTTGAATCGCCGCCGGGATCGTGACCGCGTAGCGAACGGCCGGATGCGAGCAGAGGGCCTCCTGCACGTCGAGTGGCATGACGGCAACCCCGTCTACGTCGCGGCGGTCCCTGGCCCGTCCGCGTACGTGGAGGAAGCCGTCGACGTCGAGGCAGCCAAGGTCGCCCGTGGCATACCAGCCGTCGGGTCGGAACGCGGACTGGTCGGCGCTCCCCACGTAACCGCCCGCGCGACGGATCGAATGGACGACGATCAGGCCCTCTTCACCCGCGGCGGCGGCCGTGCCATCGGCGCGCTCGATGCGCACGTCCACCCCGTCGAGCGGCCGCCCGCACGTGTCGAGGCGGTCGGGCTCGGTAACCTGGTAGTGCCGGGAATCGAGAAGGCTGATGATCCCGACCTCGCTCGCGCCGTACGCGTGGGCGGGCCGGACGCCGAGGCGGCCGAGCAGCCGGCGGCAGAGGCTTGCGGAGGCGTCGGCGCCGATGTGGCTGATCGCGACGAGGGACGATAGGTCGCGGTGCTCGACATCGGGGTGGTCAGCCAGTTTCACCAGGAGCGGTTCGACCAGACAGAGGTGGGTAATCCGCTCCGCTCCGATGGTCCGCAGTACGTCACCGGGAGAGAAGTGCTCGAGCAGCACGATGCGGCCGCCGCCAAGCAGGGTCTGGTCGACGTGGGCCTGGGAGACATGGGCCAGACTCGTGCAGATGAGCTGCCTGCGCTCCGGACACGGTCCCGTGTCGACGGTGTGTGTCCACTGTTCGAACGTGAAGTGACTGGCCTTCACACCGCCGGTGGTGCCGCCCGAGGTGACCAGCGCCGCCCGCGCGGCCGCGGCTACCGGGTAGTCCGTTGCGTCACGCCCCTCATCGCTTGCGTGCCCCGCGAGGTCCTCGGGGGTGAGTGGCTCCACGTGAAGGAGCGCCGGCATCCCGGCCTGAACGCTGGCCGCTTCGGCTGCGGTTCGGGCCCCGGGGAAGCAGATCAGGACGTCCGCTTCGACTAGTTGGAGAAACTCCGCGAGACGGTCCGGCACCGTCGGGTTCGGGCACAGGGTGGTGATGCAGCCGAGCAGGGTGGCGGCGTAGCGCGCGACGATGGCCTCGATCGAGACCGGGGCTGCCAGGGCAACCACGCAACCGGCCTGGACGCCTTCGGCGGCGAACCGATGCGCCATCCCGCGTACTGCGTGATCCAGCTGGCGGGCGGTGATCTGGCGCTGACCGTCCTGGAGTACGACCCGGGTCGGCTGAGCGACGGCGTGGTCGAGGATGCGTTGCGCGTGCGAGCGAAACCCCGGCGCGGGACGATGGATGGGGGTCGTGTTCGTGATGGACATGATCATCTCTCCAACTGAATAGGACTGCCCCGCTGCACGTGCCCCGCCTTCGAAGATGCGTCCCGCCGAAACCGTATCGTCTCCCAGAACTCGGTTGCGGTAGCGGTGGCTCCGAATACGTATAGAAGGCGTCTCTCGTCAGGGGCCGGCGACAGAACTCGATCTGGGCCGGCCGGCACCCTCGCAAGATTCTGCGATGGGGGCTCTTCCCCGCCGGAAGGCATTCGCCTCCTACGCGAAGGGGTTCCTGACGAGTAGCCCCTCGAACCGCTGCCCTGCGTTGAGGTCCTCGGACCAGACGACCTCGCACCCGAGGCGGCGGGCGCTCTGCAGAATCAGTGCGTCCCGGAGGGAAACCCGCGCCGTCGCATGGATCTGAATGGCCGCCAGCAGGTCCTCCCGTTTCGGCTCGTGGAGGGTCCAGATGGCCCCGAAATACGTCACCGAACTTGAAGTCCAGGGTCCGTCGCTTCGGAGAGAGCCGCGGCTGACCTTCCACCGGTCGCCGTCCCCGTCCCGAAGAAGCAGTCGTGCCAGGCGGCGAGGTTCAGCCTCCGGAGGCCGTACGGGACCGAGGCCGGGAAGCCGAGCGCCTCGCTCTTCAGGCCCCTCAGGAACGCGCTCGACGACACGATCGACTCCGCCCAGCCCGCGAGCGGCCCGTCGAGCCAGTTCCGCTCGGGCATCGTCCAGCCCACCTTGTCCCTCCTCCAGACGATCGCGTCCGGGAGCCTGCCGCTGAAGGCCAGCCTGCAGGCGAGAGCAAGGTCGATGACCCCGCTCGCCCCCATCGTCGCGCGGAGCCGGAGCCCTTCCCGCAGCACCCGGGCCACCGGGAGGCGCTGGAGGTGGGCGAACCGGTGGTAGGTGTACCGGGTCTGCTGCTCGTCGGCCCCCTGCCCGTCGAGCACCACGCTGCAGCCGGCCGCGCGGGCGAGCCGGTAGGTGGCGAGCCCGCCGACACCGGTCGTGTCGGGCGGATCCTCGAAGGAGCGGATGACCGCCGGGTGCCGGAGGAGCCTCTTGATCTCGGAAGAAAAGAGGAGGAGGTCCCCGGCGAGGCGGTAGAGGACGCGCCCCTCGACGAGCCCTTGGGACGTCGTCTCCACGACGGCGTCGTCGTCTCCGTGCTCGACCATCCGCGCGAGGTACCCGTGCAGGTCGAAAGGGCGCGGCGTCGTGACGTGGGCCCCCGTGTCGAGACGCTCCTTCCCGATCGCCGCGCCGACCGACGTCACCATGCCGACGCCGTGGCCGGCCGCACGGAGGATCGCGCGAACGAAGGCAGCCGTCGTCGTCCTGCCGTCGGTGCCGGTGACGCCGACGACGCGAAGCTTCAGCGCGGGGCGGGCGAAGAAGCTCGCCGACCTGACGCCCGGGATGACGCGCGAGGCGATCAAGAAGCTCATCGCCCGACGCCAGCAGCGCACGGTCGTCGACGCCCGCCTCGGCGGCCCGGGCACGGAAGGGATCCGCCGCGTGCACCCTTCGCCGAGGAGTCCGTTTCGAGCGGGAGAAGCGCGCGAAGAGCCACGGCTGGCTTCCGGCGGCGTCACCGGCCACAATAGTTGCCGCAGTTGCCTGGGAACGGCTGCGGCGGCCGCTCCGGCCCCGGGACGCATGGGGGGACTCGATGAGCGACGGGGGCAGCGCGGGCCATTCCACAAGCCACGGTGCGAGCCAGGCGGGCGCGGGACGCCTCGAGGAGCTGCGACAGCTCGTCCAGGACGGCAGCGTGGACACCGTGATCGTCGCCTTCGCGGACATGCAGGGCCGCCTCCTGGGCAAGCGGGTCCAGGCCGAGGCCTTCCGGGAGGGCGTCGTCGATCACGGGATCCACTTCTGCACCTACCTTCTCGGCACCGACATGGAGATGAACACGCCGGGCGGCTTCGGGCTGACGAGCTGGAAGACCGGCTACGGCGACTGGATCGCCCGCCCGGACTGGAGCACGATGCGAGTCCTGCCCTGGCTCGAAGGCTCGGCCATCGTGCTCTGCGACGCGGTGGACGGCGAGACGGGCGTCGAGATCCCGGTCTCGCCGCGGACGGTGCTCAGGCGCCAGGTGGAACGCGCCTCGGCTCTCGGCTACCGCGTCATGGCCGGAACCGAGCTCGAGTTCTACGTCCTGTCGGACACCTTCGAGGGCCTGGCCGCGAAGGGCTGGAACGACGTCGGCCGGGTGGGCTACTACAACGAGGACTACCACATCCTCCAGGCCACCAAGCTCGAGCCGCTCTACCGCCAGATCCGCAACCAGTTCACTTCGGCCCGGATCCCGGTCGAGTTCAGCAAGGGCGAGGCCGCCGCGTCGCAGCACGAAATCAACATCCGCTACGACGACGTGCTGGAGACGGCCGACCGGGGTGTCCTCTTCAAGAACGGAGCCAAGGAGATCGCCTGGCAGAACGGCTACGGCCTGACCTTCATGGCCAAGCCCCACGGCGGCTGGAGCGGCTCGAGCGGCCACCTGCACCTCTCGCTGTGGGATCCGGAGGGCGAGAGGCCGCTCTTCCCGGAGGACGGCGCGCACCCGCACGGGATGAGCCGGACGATGCGCTGGTTCCTCGGCGGGATGATGAAGCTACAGCGCGAGCTGGCCCTCTTCGTCGCCCCGAACGTCAACTCGTACAAGCGCTATGCCGTCGCCAGCTGGGCCCCCGTCTACGTGGTCTGGGGGCGTGACAACCGGACCACCGGCTTCCGGATCGTGGGCGAGGGGGCGAGCCTGCGCATCGAGAACCGCTTTCCCGGCGGTGACATGAACCCCTACCTGGCCTATGCGGCGACGATCGGGGCGGGGCTGTGGGGGATCGAGAACGAGGTCGAGCCGCCGGCCGAGCTCGAGGGCAACGGCTACGAGGCGAACGGCTGCGACCGGATGCCGCGGGCGCTGTACGAGGCGATCGACCTGCTGGCCGGCAGCGAGGCCGCGGCCTCGATCCTCGGCAGGGACGTCGTCGACCACTACCTCAACGCGGGCCGGGTGGAGCAGGCCGCGTACGACTCGGCCGTCAACGCCTGGGAGCGCGAGCGCTACCTCGAGCGGGGGTAGGGCCGGGGCGATCGGGCGTCTACACTGCGTCCGCGATGAGGATCGAGCCCGAGCCGTCCGCCCCGACGGGCCCCGGCACCAGGTCGCCCCGCGTCCTTTTCGCCCTGGCCGCCGGCAAGACCGCGGCCTGGGCCACCCGTGCGCTGGGCCGGGGCGGCGGCACCTCGGTCACCGGCATGGTCGCCCGCTGGGTGGACCCGCGCATCCTCGAGCGGCTCGTCCTGCGCAACGGCATGCCGGCCGTGGCCATCACCGGCAGCAACGGCAAGACGACCACCACCCGCTTCACCGCCGCCCTCCTGCGCGGCGAGGGCGTGGGCGTCGTGTACAACTCGGCCGGCGCGAACCTGGTCCAGGGCGTGACGAGCCTGGCGGTCAACGCTTCCGACTGGCGCGGCCGGATGCCGGAGGCCGTCTTCGTAGCCGAGGTGGACGAGGCGGCGCTGCGATTCGTCGTCCCGGAGATCGCGCCGCGGGCCCTCTTGGTCACGGACCTCTTCCGCGACCAGCTCGACCGCTACGGCGAGACCTACGCCGTCGCGGACGCGATCGAGGCCGTCGCCTCGAGCCTCCCTCCCGAAGCGGCCCTCGTCGTCAACGCGGACGACCCGGTCGTGGCCACGCTGGCCGGCAAGCGCGCCGGCCGGAGGCTCACCTTCGGGCTGGCCCTTTCGCACTCGACCGACCGGATTACACGCGCGGCCGACACGATCCGCTGCCCGCGCTGCCGGGCGGACCTGAGGTACCGCCACGTCTACCTGAGCCACATGGGCGACTACAGCTGCCCCTCCTGCGGCTTTGCCCGTCCCGAGCCGGACGTGGCGGTCACCTCGGTGGAGGTCGCAGGCCTCGACCGGACGCGCGTCGTCCTTGCGACCCCGGCCGGACTCCTCGACCTGGACATCCCGCAGGCGGGAATTCACATCGCCTACGACGCGGCCGCGGCCGTGGCCGTCGTCGTCGCCCTGGGCCTCCCGCTCGAGCACGCCGCCGCCTCGATGGCCGCGGCGAGCCCCGCCTTCGGCCGGCTCGAGAGGATCGACGCCTGCGGCACCTCCGTGGTGCTGGCCTTCGCCAAGAACCCCACGTCGTACAACACCACCCTCAGAGCCCTCGCGACCGAGGGCGAGCCTCGCCAGCTGCTCGTCGCGGCCTCCAACACCCTCGTGGACGGGGAGGACTTCGGCTGGCTCTGGGACGTGGAGTTCGAGTCGATGGCGCCGGGAATCGAGCGGGCCGTGGTCTCGGGGACGCGCGCCGACGAGCTGGCCAACCGGCTCCGCTACGCCGGCGTGCCGTCGGGGCGCCTGACCGTGATCGAGGACCGCCGGGCCGCCCTGGACGCGGCTCTTGGAGGCCTGCCGCCGGGGGCCCGCCTGGTCGTGCTGTCCGGCTACACGCCGCTGATCGAGCTGCGCGAAGAAATGCGCAGGCGCGGCTGGACGGGGAGGTACTGGGCCGTATGAGCGCGTCGAGAAAGCCCGGAGAGGCGGCGTCCGCCGCCCCGGCCCGGCCGCTGCGCATCGCCCACCTCTACCCATCGCTCCTCAACGTGGCGGGCGACGGGGGCAACCTCATCGCCCTCGAACGGCGGGCCCGGTGGCGCGGCCTCCTCGTCGAGACGGTCCCGGTGGAGAGGGGAGAGCAGCCGGATCTCCGCCGCTTCGACGTCATCCTGTTCCACGGCGGGCAGGACGTGGAGATGGCGGTGGCCGCAGCGGATCTCCCCCTCAAGACGCCCTCGCTGCGAGCGGCGGCGGAGGAGGGGGTGATCGTCTTCGCCGTCTGCGCGGGTCTCCAGCTGCTCGGTCGTCGCTACGTTTCCAGCGCGGGCGAGGAGCTGCCGGGCGCCGGGATCCTGGACCTTACGACCCGCGCCGGGTCCCAGCGGTTCATGCAGCACGCCGCCTGCGAGGTCACCATCGACGGCCAGACCGGGACGGTCGTGGGGTTCGAGAACCACTCGGGCCTGACCGTGCTGGGGCCGGACTGCCCGGCCTTCGGGCGGGTCGTGGCCGGGGCCGGCAACAACGGCCGCGACGGCCAGGAGGGCGCGCGCTGGCGCAACGTCTTCGCCACGTACCTGCACGGGCCCTGCCTGCCGAAGAACCCCTGGCTGGCCGACCAGCTGCTGCGCCTGGCCCTGGCCCGGGCCGAGGGCGTGCCGCCCCACGAGGTCCGCCTCGCCCCGCTGGACGACACGCTGGAGAATCGCAGCCACGACGTGGCCCTGGCCCTGGCGATGGCCAACCGCGGCCGGCGGACCGCGCTCGAGCCGGCGAGGCTCAACCGGGGACGCGAGGTGTAGGCCCCGGGGCTCATCCGAACCGGGAGGCGAGCGCGTCGCGCACCTCCCGGGCCTCGTCCCACGGTCCGTCGACGCCGGCGACCGCCAGCGTCCGCTCGTGCCCCTTCCCCGTGACGAGGACGAGGTCTCCCGGCTCGGCCAGCTCCACGGCGAAGCGGATCCCCTCGCTGCGGTCGCGAACGCGCCAGAAATCGATCCCTTCCCTCAGTCCCGCCCGGGCGCAGCCGGCCGCCTCGTCCCCAATGATGTGGTCGGCATCCTCCTCGTACCAGCAATCAACCGTGATCACCACCTTGTCCGCGAGCCGTCCCGCGATCTCGCCCATGAGGGGGCGTTTCGCCCGGTCCCGGCGTCCCGGCTCGCCGAACAGGAGGATGACCCGCTTCCTGGCGAAGGACCGGGCCATCCGGAGGAGCCCCTCGAGCGCGTTGGGCGTGTGGGCGTAGTCGACGTAGACATCGATCCCCCGGCCGCCGTCGATCCTCTCGAACCTTCCCCGGATGCCGCGGACCGAGGCGATCCCCGCCGCGGCCTCCTCGGGCGAGACCCCCTGCGAGTGGCCGACCGCCATCGCCGCCAGCGCATTCGCGACGTTGGCGTCTCCGGGAAGCGCCGTCCGGACCTCCACGCGCCCGGTCGGCGTCCTGGCCGTGAACGTCGTCCCTTCGCCCGCATGGACGATCTTCTCGGCGCCGAAGTCGGCGGGTTGCGCGAGCCCGTAGGTCAGCGTCACGTCCGCCCGTATCCCGCGGAGGCGCTCGAACGACGGGTCGTCCCGGTTGAGGACGGCGACCTTCGGGACGCCGGCCTTGGCGGCGGGGCCTTCCGCCAGGCTCCGGAAGAGGAGCGCCTTCGCCTCGAGGTACGCCTCCGGCGAGCCGTGAAAGTCGAGGTGCTCGTGCGTGACGTTGGTGATCACCGCCACGTCGAAGGAGGCGTCGAGGACCCGTCCCTCGACGAGGCCGTGGGAGGTCGCCTCCAGGACGGCGTAGGCGTCGCCGTTCCCGACCATCCGCGCCAGCAGCGCGTGGAGCTCGAAGGGCCAGGGGGTCGTGACGTGAGGGCCGGTGTCGAAGAGGTCGCTCCCGATCGTGGCGCCGAGCGTCGTGATCATCCCGGCCCCGCGGCCGGCACGCGAGAGAAGAGCCCGGGTGAACGTGGCCGTCGTGGTCTTTCCGTCCGTCCCCGTGACCCCGACGACGCGCAGCTTGCGGGCCGGGTGGCCGAAGTAAGCCGCCGCCAGGGCCGAGAGGGCGGCGCGGGAGTCCGGCACGCGGACGTACGGGACCTTCCCCGGCAGGGCCAGTCCCGGCAGCTCGCCGACGACGGCGCAGGCCCCGCGCGCCACGGCGTCTGCGGCGTACCGATGGCCGTCCAGGTGGCGACCGGGGACCGCCACGAACAGCTCTCCCGGAAGGAGCAGCCTCGAGTTGTTGGCGATGCCCGTCGCTTCGACGTCGGGCAGCGAGGGGACGACCGCTCCGGGCAGGGCGGTGAGGAGCGCGGCGAGCCTCACGCGCGGCGGCGCCCCTCCGGGAAAGGCCAGGGGGACGGGAGCCGTCGGCACGCTAGTCGAACCCCGGGGCCTTCGGCCGTCCCCGAAAGCGCCCGACCCAGCGCCACCGGGCCCGGTGCCCGACGAAGTGCGCGGAGAAGCTGATGCTCCCGTACGTCGCGAGGAGCCGGATCGTCGACGCCGTCTTCGGGTCGAACGCCTCGTAGTCCCCGCCCGTCTCGTCGTACCGGATCGGAAGGACCCAGTGGGAGTTCCCCGCCACCGCCAGGACGACGCTCCGGCGCAGGGGGTCGTCGGGGCGAGGGAGGTAGGCCCTGACCAGGGAGTCGTCCGGGCCACCGCCGCCGGGCCCGCGTCCGCCCTCCAGCCAGCGGAGCGAGAAGCCAGGCAGGTCGAGCCGGCGCCACCGGAGCAGACCGTCCGTGGTGAAGAGGCGCGCGTCGGCCGCCAGCGCGTCCGGTGTGAGGCCGTGGCCGTAGTACCACGTGAGCATCGCGATGCAGGTGACGAGGCACCCGTCGCTCCCGACGGTGCAGGAGCTCCTGCCGATCCGCTGGGCGGACCACCGGGGGTCCCTCTGTCCCAGGAGGGGAATCCGGTCGATCGCGCTCAAGCCGCCCCCCCGGGCTCCCTCCGGTGGAAGACGACGTCCTGGAACGGACGGAACCCGAGGGAGCGGTAGAGGGCGAGGGCCGCCGCGTTCCCGGCGTCGACCTCCACGAGGACCTCTCGCGCGCCGCGCCGAAGAAGCCGCCGGACACACTCCGCCACGATCGCCCTGCCGAGCCCGCGGCCGCGCTCCTCGTGCAGGACCCCCACCGGCTCCACCTGGCCCGTTCCGCTCGGGGCGTCGTACCAGCCGAGGCAAAGGCCGGCGAGGCGTCCGCCGCGGGCAACGGCGACGACGTCGAGCGCCGGGTCGTAGGCAGGGTGACGGAGCAGCCGGAGCCGCCACGGCAGCGTCATGTTGCTCGTCTCGAAGAAGGAGCGCTGCAGCTCGACGGCCAGGGGCGCCTCGGCCTCCCCGGCGAGGGGCCGGATCGCGAAGCCCGGTGGCGGCACGCGATCCGGCGGCCCCTCCACGGCGCGCATCCAGACCCTCGACCAGGAGCCGCTTCCCGAGACCGGGACCGCGGCAAACCCCGCCCTCTCGAGGGCCTGCCGGCCTTCCTCGTCCTCCGGGCGGGCCTCGACGAACCAGGACGGCCTGCCGTACGGCGTGCCGGCCACCTGCCGCGCCCGTTCGGCCCCCCAGCCGAGGATCTCGTCGAGGAGGCCGCTCCGGGCCTTCGGGTGGCAGCCGTACTCGATCAGCCAGAACGGCGTCTGCAGGGCTCCCCACGCGAGGAGTCGCCCCGCGCCGTCGAGCCAGAGACGGCAGTTCTCCGGCTCGTCGAGGGCCCACGAGCCCAGGCGATACGGCAGGTCGACGACGTGCGGGTGCTCCGCCGGGAAGGCGCGGGCCAGCGCGGAAAACGCCTCGATCCCGGGGCGTCCCCCGGGGTCGGCCGGGGAGAGGCGGCTCATGGCGTCCGGCGCTCCTTCGAGAGGGCGATGATCGTCGCCAGGGGGGGAGTCTCCCAGCCGACGAAACGACCCAGCTGCGGGAGGTACATCCGGGCGGCCCTGCTGCCGTCCAGGTACAGGGCGTCGGGGCAGCCGAGGCGATCCCGGAAGAGGGTCGCGAGATCGTGGAAGCAGGTGATCCCGTCCGAGATCGCGAAGAGGACGGCCCCCCCGCGGTCCACGCCGACGGCACTTCTCACGCAGCGGTCCCTGCAGCCAGGAAGGAGGCGGGGGTGGAGGAGGCCGCCGAGGACGAGCATCGGGCCCGACTGGACGGCGAGCCGGATGGGATGGTCCGGGCGGTAGGCGGCCGTCTCGACCACCCGGGCCTGCGAATCCGCCACGAAGAAGACGCCGTTGGGATGGAGGAAGTAGTTCTCTACCCCGGTCCCCTCGTTCAGCGGGGAGAGGACGACGCCCTCCTCGACGAGGAGACCGAGCGGCGTCCAGGCGCGCGTGTACATCCCCCCGTTGACCGCGAAAAGGAGATCGAGGCCCCGCGCCGCAAGGCCCTGGCGCAGGGTCTCGATCCGGGCGTAGGGGCGTCCGTCGGGGCGCTTCCAGTGGACCCGCAGCGCCGGCACCTCTTCCGGCTCGACGCGGCAGACGTCGTACCGTCCCCCGACGTGGTCGACGGAGAAGGCCTGGACCGCCTCCGGGAGCGCCGGGGGCGTCGCGCCCCTGCCGGAGGAAAGCCCCCTCAGGACGCGGTCGGCCCGGGCGTGGGCGGCATGCAGGGCGGACGAGAGCCGCTCGCGAAGGAGGACCAGGACCGGCTCCGCGCGCTCAGGCAAAGGAGCCCCTCTCCTGGTCGGACTGGAGCAGCTGGCGCGTGACGAGGTCGTGGAACCTCCCCTTGCGCTGGAGCAGCTCCCTGTACGTGCCCGACTCGACGATGCGTCCCCCGTCCAGCACCACGATCCGGTCGGCGTTCTTCACCGTCGAGAGCCGGTGGGCGACGACCACCCGGGTGGCCCGCAGCTCGTCGAGCGCGCGCGTGACTAGCTCCTGGGTCCGGTTGTCGAGCGCGGACGTCGCCTCGTCGAGGAGGAGGATGGCCGGCTTTCCCGCCAGGGCACGGGCGATGGCGATGCGCTGTCTCTGTCCCGTCGAAAAGGTCGCGCCCCCGGGCCCGACAGGGGTGTGGAGCCCCGCCGGCATCCGCCGGACGTCGTCCGCGAGCCCGGCGACGCGCGCCGCCTCCCACGCGTCCTCCTCCGTCAGGTCTCTCGAGCCGACGATGTTGGAGAGGATGGTCCCCGGCAGGAGGCCGGAGTCCTGCAGGACCACCCCGAGGTTCCGGCGGCGGAGCTTCTCGACGTTCAGGTCCGCGAGGTTCCGGTCGTCGTAGCGAACCGTGCCCGATGTCGGCGTCTCGAAGCCGAGGAGGAGCCGCAGGATGGTCGACTTCCCCGAGCCCGAGGGGCCGACGAGCGCCACGAACTCGCCGGGCGCGATCGAGAGGTCGACCCCGTCCAGGATCACGGGCCCCTCGGGCGCGTAGCCGAAGCGGACCTGGGAGAGCTCGATGCGTCCTTGCAGCCGGCCGGGGTCCGCCTTGCCGTAGTGGTCCTCCGGCACCGTCTCGAGGATGGGCTTCAGCCTCTGGTAGAGCGGGAGGTTGGCCGACAGCTTCACGGCGGAGCCCGTCATGGCGAGGAGCGCCGTCTGGAGGGCGGTGTAAGCGGTGAGGAACGCGAGGAACGACCCCGTGTCCATCGTCGGGCGGGACCCGTCGGCAACGAGGAAGAAGAGGAGCATCGTCGCCGCGACCGGGAAGAGCTGGTTGAAGACGAGGAGGCGGTTCTGCTCCCGGCCGGTTCGCAGGCTCAGCCTCTCCATGCTCGAGAACGAGCGGGCCCAGAGGCCGAAGATCTCGTCCTCCGACCCGGACATCCGGATCTTGGGGATGCCCGAGAAGAACTGGACCACCATGCTCGTGAGGCGCCCGTGCAACGCGTGGTACTGGCGCCAGCTCACCACCTGCCTCAGGTTGATCACGGCTCCGGCCACGGCGCCGAGCAGCAGCACGCCGATCGCGGGGAGCGCGAGCCGCGGGCCGTAGAAGAAGAGCATGACGACGTTGACCGAGGCGACGACGGCGGAGAGGAACGTCGTGAGGAAGGCGTCGCAGAAGCTGACGCGGACGATGTTCAGCCCGTCGATCCGGTCGGCGAGCTCGCCGGGTCCCTCCCGGCGGTGGAAACCTGTCGGGAGCCTGACCAGCCGCTCCCACATGGCGGGCTCGAGCTGGAAGTCCATCCGCCCGACCATCCGCTGGAGGGCCGCGAGCCGGACGAGGCTGATGGAGAACGCCGACAGCGACACGACGGCGAGCACGGTCACGACCTGGGCCAGGAGGGAGCGATCGGCCGTCGGGACGGCGTCCGAGAAGATCGTCTTCACCACGACGGGAGGGATGACCGCGAGGCCTGCCTGGGCGAGGCCACAGGCGAGGATCCGCAGGAAATCGCTCCGCGTGCCGAACGCCGTGTAGCGGACGAGGTCCACGAGACCCAGGGGCGTCCGGGGAAGGGGCCGGTAGAACGAGATCGCACGGGGCGACACCCTCTCCGCGTTCTCGCGAGAGACCCGGAGGCTCGTCCCCGTCTCCGGGTCGTGCACGTCGTAGCGTCCCGGCCGGGACTGGAGCAAAGCGACGGGCCGGGACCGCCCCTGGCCTTCGCCCCCCTCCAGCAGGAATCCCAGGAGAGGCCCCCCGTCCTTCGTCCACCACCCGTCGCCGAGCGTGACCGGCCGCTGCCTCACCCCCCACGCGTCGGCGATGTCGACGACTCGCTCGTCGCCGGCGAGGGGGACGTCGGGGATCCGGATGCCGGTGGCGCGGGCGACGACGGCGCACGCCCGGGCCAGCGGCTGGGCCTGGTCCGCTCCGGACCTCCTCCGCTCCTCGCTCAGCACCGCGTCGAGGCGCCCCAGGCCGGTGGCCCTCGCCCGGGCGGCCGCGCTGTTCTTGGTGTGCATGGCGCCGTAGACGTCCGCGTCGGCGAGCCGCAGCTCGGTGCCCAGGCAGCGGAAGTAGAGGTCGGCGAAGCGGTCGAACGCCTCCACGAGCTCTCCGTGCGACAGGACGGCGGCGGTGTCGAGGACGTCCAGCGTGAAGGGGCCTTCCGGCCCGCACGCCTCGATCCACGTCTGCGGCGTCAGGACGACGCTGGGCCCGGACGAAACGGCCGCGACCTCCTCGACGCCGAGGTAGAGCAACGAGGCGGCCGGGCCGGACGGCGCGGCGCTCCGCAGCCACCAGACGCCCTGGCGCGGCCGGACCACGGTGGTCCCTTCGAAGGGGATCGCCTGGCCCGGGGAGAGGTCCTGGCGCAGGCTCGGCTTCGGGACGACGTCCCGGGTCAGCCCCTCGCAGAGGCCGAGGAGGAACCGGTCGACGAGCCGCGCGGCAGCTGCGGCATCGGCGGCCTCGGCACCCCCCCGGGGACGGCCGAGGAGGCGGTCCGCCTCCAGTGCGGTCACCCGCGTCCCGGGCAGGCCCACCGCCTGCAGGACGAGCCCCGTGGCGCCCTGTCCCAGCCCGGGCAGCACCTCGCCGGCGAAGGCGGTGAACTGATGCCGGCGAGGGCCGACCGGGGCGCCGTCGCGGAGCCTGACCGAGTAGACCTCCACGCGCCCTTCCAGGACCGCCCAGACGACGGAGCGGTCGTCGAGGAGGAGAGGGGTCTTGCCGCTCAGCTGCCGCGGCTTCCCGCCGCCGCCGACGATCCGGTCCTGCCAGAAGGAGTGCGACACGCCTCTGCTCAGCTCATCAGGAGTCGCGCGTAGCGCCCGCCGCCGGCCATCAGCTCCTCGTGCGTGCCGCGCTCCACGATGCACCCCTGGTCCATGACGATGATCTCGTCCGCGTCCCGGATCGTGGAGAGCCGGTGGGCCACGATCAGGCAGGTCACGCCCCGTCTCCTGAGGGACGCGTCGACCCGCTCCTCGGTCTCGGAGTCGAGGGCGGAGGTGGCCTCGTCCAGGATCACGATCGACGGGTTGGTCGCCAGGGCGCGCGCGATCTCGAGGCGCTGCCGCTGGCCGCCGCTGAAGTTGGCGCCGCCCGTCAGCACCCGGGAGGCGGTCCCTCCGGGCCGGCCGGCGATCACCTCGTGGATCTCGGCGTCCCTGGTCGCCTGCACGAGGTCGCTCTCGGGGATCGCCGGGTTCCACATGGTCACGTTGTCGCGGACGTTCCCCTCGAAGAGGAAGACCTCCTGGTCGACGAAGGAGACCGAGTTCGCGAAGACGGCCTGCGGGATCTCCGCGCGGGGGACGGAGTCGAAGAGGATCTCCCCGGACCAGGGCCTGTAGAGCTGGGCGATCAGCCGGACCACGGTCGACTTGCCGGACCCCGAGGCGCCCACCAGGGCCACCCGCGAGCCGGGCGAGACCTTCAGGGAGAAGCCCCGGATGAGAGGCGGCTCTCCCGGCGTGAAGCCGAAGGTGACGTCGCGCAGCTCGAAGTCCCCCGAGAGCCGCACCCCCACCCCGGGGAGCACGAAGCGGTCCTCGCGGCCCTCCGCGAAGAGCGGGTCGGGCGGGTGCTCCGTCACCTCCTCGATCCCCCCGAGGTAGGCGCCGAGGCTCAGCACGCTCGCGCTCGAGGTGACGAACTGCCGCACCGGGGCGAGGAACGCGACGATGAGCACCTGGAACGCCGCGAGCGCGCCGATGGTCATGCTCCCCTCCATCACCCGGAGCGCGCCGAGCCCGAGGACGGCGGCCATGAGGAGGTCGGTGAGGAGGACGGGGACCTGCTCGAGGCCGAGCATCCAGAGCGAGTACCGCTGCCCGATGTTCTGCGCCCGGGCCTTGACGCCGGCGAGGTGCGTGAAGAACTCGTGCTCCCAGCCGGACGCCTTGACCTGCTCGACGTGCTGCAGCCCCTGGAGACCGACGGCCCAGACCTTCCGGTACTCGGCGATATAGCGCGTCAGGAGCTCCTTCCCCCGCGTCGCGCCCCCCTTCATCGCGGCGAGGTTGAGGAGGGCCGCGCCGACCGCCAGGAGTGTCAGTGCGACGTCGTACTGCAGCATGAGGAGGGCATAGAGGGCGATGCCGAGGATGCTGACCGCGGCGGACGTCGAGTCCTCGACGAGGATCCGGGAGACCGTCTCGATGTACTGGCCGCGCATCCCGACCTCGCCGCCGTGGAGCCGAGTGAAGAACGAGTAAGGGAGCCGCAGCGCCCGGGAGACGAACCGGGCGTTTCCCGCCACCGTGCTCCTCACGACCTGCCGGAGGTACGTGCGGCGCTGGAGGGTGGCGAGAACGCCGATGGCCAGGAGCGACGCCGCCATGGCGGCGAGCAGAGGCCGAAGCCAGTCCCTCCGGCCCGGGCCGAGGATGTCGTCGATGAAGATCTTCGTGAAGCCGGGCTGGGCGAGGGCCGGGACGATCAGGAGGACGCCCGCGAGGAGCGCGGCGCCGAGGGACGGGGAGAGCCCCCCGAGCCGC
The DNA here is from genome assembly GCA_903845115.1 of uncultured Acidobacteriota bacterium. Taxonomy (GTDB): domain Bacteria; phylum Acidobacteriota; class Thermoanaerobaculia; order UBA5066; family UBA5066; genus CAIMWE01. The sequence goes on from CAIMWE010000111.1 coordinate 16,191, forward strand.
GCCAGGACCGAGGCGAGGGCCCCCCCCGTCTCCGCGGCCTCCCGGACGGGCGTGCCCGGGCGTGACGTCGCCATTCCCACGGCGTCACCTTCCGGCCGGAGGGCGGTCGATGCCGGCTCCCAGGAAGCGCCGCCTGAGCTCGGGGACGATCAGCTCGATGGGGGCCCGGCGGCGGGCGATGATCCGGACGACGCACTGCGCTCCAGACTTGACGGTCGTCGGCGGGCCCTTCCCGGAGGACCAGCGGTAGCCGGAGGGGGTGCCGGCGTCCTTCTTCAGCCCGATCCGGACCATGACCGGCGCGCCGTCCCGGGTCAGGACCTGCACGAGCTCCGAGTTGTCGAGCACCCTCATGAGGCCTTTCGGGGAGACGGGATACGGCGAGATGGAGAGCACCTCGCCGAGCATCACGCCGTACTCCTCGTCCCGAACGCTCTCGGGGATGACATGGGCCTGCATCCCGGCCCGAAGCGCCAGGCCCTGGAACGGCGCGACGTACGCGACCACCACCGGCTCGTTCTCCGCCCCGGATTCCCCGGAGGAGGTCATCTCCAGCGTCGCGATCGAGTCGCCCTGCTGCAGCATGGTCCCGGGGTTCCTGTGGAGCTCGACGACGACCCCGCCCTCGAGACTCCGGACCTCGGAGTGGCTCCTCATGCGCTCCCGGAGCGAGACGACCCGCTCCTCGACGGGGACGACCTGCGTCGTCAACTCCACGAACCGCTGGTGCACCTCGTACGCGGTCTTCTGCGCGAGGACGTCCAGCCCGGCCAGGCTCTGCTCGTCCTGCAGCTTCTGGAGCTGCGCCCGGCGGAGCTCGTTGTGCTGCTTCTCGAGGTCCCACGTGCTCACGAGGCCCTGCCGGTGCAGGCTCTCGAGCGACGTCAGGATGGCCTCCGTCTCCTCCATGAAGAGGCCGCCGAGCCGGATCGACTCGCGCAGGGCCCGGCGCTGCTTCTCGAGGTGCTGCTCCGTCAGCACGTCGTTCTTCTTCTCGAAGAGCTCGACGAGGTGCCGCTCCTCGTTCAGCTTCTGGAGGAGGCTCTCGGCCTCCCGCAGCTCGGCCCGGAGCGTCGGCTGGTCGAGCCGCGCGACGACCGCCCCCTTCTGCACGGCCTGCCCCTCCTTCACGTCGAGCTCCAGCAGCTGTCCGGACGAGATCGCCACGATGGGGAAGAGCGTGCCGCTCCGGATCAGGAGCCCCTTGCCGGTGACCTGCGTCCCCACGCTCCCCGCGAAGGCCCAGGTCACGGCGCCGGCGAGGAGGAGACCGACGGTGAGGAGGGCCACCCAGGTCCCGGTCCCGACCACGTAGCGGACCTCGTCCAGCTCCGTCCCGGGCGCCGGGTCGGGAGCCGGCTGGATCGTGCGGCTCGACATCGGTATAGCTCAGGCGGCCCGGGCCGGCCGGGCGTCCCACGCCCCGGTCCGGCGGATGTAGAAGGAGTTCGGGAAGACCGGGGAGAGGCCCGGCAGGATCCCCTTCGGATGCGTCTTCAGGATCGGGAGGGCCTCGGCCAGGGCCCCGTGGTGCTCCTCGGCGAGCATGTTGGCGGAGAGGAGGACCTGCCAGCCGGGGTTGTCCGAGAGGAGGCTCTCGAGAAGGTACTGCTCCGTCCAGAGGACCCGCGCTTCGAGCACCCAGGAGCTCGGGTAGTCCCGCGGGGTGAAGATGTCGTGGAAGTGAACGACCACGCCGGGAGCGAGACGGGGCAGGAGCTCCTGGAAGATGAACAGGACGTCCCCCTGCGGCTTCACGACGTGGGAGGAGTCGACGAAGAGGAGGTCCCCCGCGCCGAGGGAGCCGGCGAGCGGGGCGGGGTCCATCCGCTCGATCGGCTCGCGGAGCACGCGCACCGGCAGCTCCTCGAGCCAGGGCTGCTCGAAGGGCTCGATGCAGACGTGGTCGCACGGGGCGCCGCCGCGCTCCAGGGCGCGCCGGATGACGAGCGTCGACATGCCGCACCCCACCTCGACGACACGTCGCGGCCGCAGGTGGCGAACCATGTGGTGGAGGAGTCCGGCGTCGACCGGCCCGAAGGTCCGGTTGCGATAGCCGTAGCGGAGCGGCTCCGGTTCCATCGGGATGTCGGACAGCTCGTCCGTCCCGGCGAAGGAGCGGAGGAGCTCGAGCTGGGCCCCGGTGCAGAGGTCGAGACCGGGGAGCGGGCGGGGATCCTCCAGCCTCCGGCGAAGGCCGGACTCCCGGACGTAAGGCTCGTAGTAGTGGTCGCGAACGGGGAGGAGCCCCATCCGGGCGAGCACCTCGCTCGTGCGCGGCAGGCGCATCAGCCCCTCGGACCTGACGTGGCGCAGCAACCACGCACAGGGCCTCACCAGGAGCGACAGGAGGTGATCGGACGGGAAAGCAACGGTCATTTCGGGTGGCACCTCGGTCGTTGGAAAAGAGCCCCTGTGCCCCGAGGCGTCGCCCCCCACGGTCCGGTTCGCCTGCGGGAAGATCCCGGGGCGCCCCTCCGCCCCCGCAGAAGAATACGGTTCCCGGGTTCCCGCGTGCAAGGAGAGCGGCGCGGCCCCCTCGAGACCATGAAACGGATCCCCCGGGACCCGTCCCCTACTTCCCCAGGATCGCGAAGACGCCTTCGATCCTGCCCATCGGCGCGGCGAGCTGGATTCCGGCGACCGAGCCCTTGATCTGCTCGTAGGTCTCCCTGGCGATCTTCACGCCCTCGGCGAATCCCTCCTCCTTCGTCGTCGTCCGCCTCATCCGGTCCAGGACCTCCGCCGGCACGCTCGCGCCGGGGACCTCGTTGTTCATGAACTCGGCGTTCCGGTACGACACGAGGGGCCAGATGCCCGCCACGATCGGCAGCTTCACGTGCTCGATCCTGCGGAGGCACCGCTCCAGGATCCTCGGGTCGAACATCGGCTGCGTCACGATGTACTCCGCCCCCGCCTCGATCTTCCAGTCGAGCCGGCTCAGCTCCTCGTCCAGGTTGATCGCGCCCGGGTTCAGCCCGACGCCGATGCAGAAGCCGGTCGGGTCCCCGATCGGGTTGCCGGCCAGGTCGAGCCCGTGGTTCAGGCGCTTGATGATGTTGGTGAGGCCGACGGCGTCGACGTCGAAGACGGCCGTCGCGTCCGGGTAGTTGCCGAGCTTCGGCGGGTCGCCCGTCACCGCGATGAGGTTGCGGATCCCGAGCGCCCACGCGCCGAGGAGGTCGGACTGCATCCCGATGACGTTCCGGTCCCGGCAGGCGATGTGCAGCACCGGCTCGATGCCCACCTCCCGCTGGATCGTCGCGGCCATCGCGAGCGCCGACATCCGCGCCGAGGCCCTCGGTCCGTCGGGGATGTTGATGGCGTCGACCCCGAAGTGGAACAGCTTCCTGGCCTTCTCGATCTCCCTGGCGGGCGAGACTCCCCTGGGCGAGACCAGCTCGACGAGCGTGACGAATTCCTTCCGCCTGAGCCTGTTCGACAGGCGGGACTTCTCGCTCATCTCGTAGACCTTCACCGCCTCGGGAGCGGTCACCTGCAGGCTCGCGGCCGTCACGTCCAGCCGCCTCGCCGGCTGGAGCGCCTTCACGGCCCGCCGCATCCCCTTGATGTGCTCGGGGTTGGTCCCGCAGCACCCGCCGACGATGGAAGCGCCCGTCTGGACGAACCGCTTCGCGTACTCGGCGATGTACTCCGGCGACGTCATGTAGATGTTCCGGCCGCCGATGTTCTGCGGGAGGCCCGCGTTCGGCTGCACGGAGATCGGCAGCGTCGTCAGCGTCCGGAGGTGCTCCAGGGCGTCCAGCATCGTCTTCGGGCCGACCGAGCAGTTCATCCCGACGGCGTCCGGCGCGAACGGCAGGATCTCCGACACGAAGCTCTCCAGGGAGGCCCCGCTCAGCAGGTTCCCGTCGTCGTTCATCGTCACCTGGGCGATGAACGGGAAGTCGGGAGCCAGCTCCTTCAGCGCCCGGACGGCCTGGACCAGCTCGGCCACGAGGGAGAACGTCTCGAAGATGACCAGGTCCGCCCCTCCGTCGATCAGGCCGCGGATCGGCTCCTTGAACGCGTCCTTCGCCTCGTCGTACGACAGCTTTCCCAGTGGTTCGATCTGGACTCCCAGCGGCCCGACCGAGCCCGCCACCAGGACCGAGTCGCCTCCGGCCTTCCTGGCGATCCGCGCCCCCGCGACGTTCACGTCGTACACGCGCGGCTCCAGTCCGTGGGCGGCGAGCTTGAAGCGATTGGCCCCGAACGTGTTCGTCTCGACGGCGTCGGCGCCCGCGTTCACGTAGTCCCGGTGGACCTCGCCGACGATGTCGGGGTTGACGAGGTTCAGCTCGTCGAAGCAGGTGTTGATGAAGATCCCCTTCTCGTACAGGTACGTGCCGACGCCGCCGTCGAATACGAGGATCTCTTTTCCCACGCGTTCCCTGAATGATTTCATCTCTTGGCCTCTGAAGCGTCGATCTACCCGGGGCTTCGTGGACCGATGGTAACCGGGCGTCCGCGATTCCAGTAGGCGGGGCGCAGCCTCGGGGGTCCCTCGGGCCGCAAACGGCGTTCCTGTACGATGGGCCGAGGCGACCCCACCCCCGATGAACGAACATGCGGCCCCGCTGACCTCCCTCGAGTCGACCGTCCGGCAGATCGCGGCAGCCCTCGACGAGGAGGGCCGGAAGTGGGCCTTCGTCGGGGCCCTCGCCATCTCCGCCCGGGCCGGGCTCCGGGCCTCGAGGGACGTCGAGATCGCCATTTCCGTCAGCGACGACCAGGATGCCAGGGGCCTCGTCTTCGACCTCCAGGCGGGAGGGTTTCAGGTCGCGGGCGCCATCGCGAAGGACGCGGCCGGGAGAACCGCCGCCGTCCGCCTCCGGTCGGTCGGCGAGACGCACCGGAAGGGCATCGTCGTCGACCTTCTCTTCGCGTCGTCGGGCGTCGAGGACGAGATCGCCTCGGCGGCCGAGAGGATCCCCGTCCTGCCCGGTCTCGTCGTCCCCGTCGCGCTGCCGGCGCACTTGATCGCGCTGAACGTGCTTTCCCGCGGCGACGTCAAGCACCCGCGGGAGGCCGAGGATCTCCGGAGCCTGCTGGCCCGGGCTTCCGCCGGGGACCTCGCCCTGGCCAGGGACCTCCTCCGCCTCGTGATCCGGCGAGGGTCCGACCGGGGGAAGGACCTGGAAAGGGAGCTGGACCGGGCCGTCACCGACTTCGGTCCCTGAAGAGCCCTCTCTCCGCCGGCGCCCCTCCTACCTGATCCACCCCGGCAAGCACCCCGCCTTCCGGCACGCCTCCGACAGACCTTCCAGCTCGGTGCGCGCGGCATCCACCTCCAGCTGGTACGGGGTGAGGATCGCGTTCCGGGAGCCGAGAGCGGAGGCCGAGACTCCGCCTCCCTGGAGATACACGACCGGGTTCGCGGCGCTGACCTTGTCGTAGTCGTCCTGAGCCTTCGCAAGCCGGGCGCGGGCCGCGGCGGCCCTCTCCTTCCACCCCTGCTCCTGGGCCGCCTGGGCCTTCATCAACGCCACGGTCTCGGCCGGGATGTCCGGCTTGGCGGCGCTCGCGGCCCCGTCTGCCGGTCGATCGACCGGGCGGACGCGGGGCGGAGGCGCTTCCGCCTGCTCCTTTTCGAAATAGCTGGCCGGGACGCTCGCGGGCTCCTCCTGGACGAGCGGGCTCTTCCTCGCTTCGGCCGGTGGCTTCGCGGTCTCGGCCGGGGCACCGTCCTTGCGCCCGGCCCGGTACGCTCCCCAGCCCACCAGCGCAACGGCGACGACGATCAGGAACGGGTGATCCCAGACGCTTCGCTCCCGCTCCCGCTCCCGGCCCCTTCCAGGAGGGCGGGAGACCGGCGCGGGTGGACGGGTCATCGTTCCCATGCTGTCCTCCTGCCAGGACTCCGGTCGAAGAGCACCGGCCGTTCTGGAGAAGCTTACTCCGCACCCGACTCCCCCCGGCCTTGTATTCCACGGCTCGCGGCCCCACATTACCTATGGCCACGGCAACCGGCACAGCCAAGCACCCAGGGCGCGACGGCGCACAAGGGCCAGACGGCACAGCCAGAAACAGACCGTGGCAAGGGACCGGGACTAGCCTCCCGGTCCTTCCGTTTCCGGGCGAACCCCGCCAGCCGCGGTCAATGACGGGGGAGAATCACGGCGATTCCGCCCAGCTCCTCCAGCACGGCCGCGAACCCCTCGGGGTCCGACAGCCGTTCCCGGAGCATCGCCAGGGCCAGTTCCCTGGGGTACTAGGGGCTCGTCCCGCGCGCCCGGGCGGGCGGTGCGAGCGTGAAGTAGAAGGTCGCGCCCTCGCCGATGGCCCCCTCGGCCCAGACGCGCCCCCCGTGTCTCTCGACGATCCTCTTCACGAGCGCCAGCCCGATGCCGGTGTGGCCCACCTGGGGCGGGCCGTCCAGCCTCTCGAAGACCCGGAAGAGCCTGTCCGCGTAGAGGCCGTCGAAGCCGATGCCGTTGTCCCGGACGAAGTAGGCGTCGCCGTCCGGCCCGGCGTCGAACCCGACCTCCACCGCCGGCTCGGGCCGTCCCGAGCTGAACTTGATCGCGTTGGACAGGAGATGCCTCAGGACCGTGGCGGACAGGCCGCGGTCCGCGTGCGCGGGCGGGAGGTTCCCGACCACGGTCTTGACGTGCTCCCGCCCGGGGGTCGACACGAGGTCGACGACGACCTCCTCCGCGAGCTGCTTCATGTCCAGGGGGACCCGTTTCAGGTCCCTGCTCCGCGCCCGGGTGAAGTCGAGCAATCCGTCCACGAGGGAGCCCATCAGGAGGCCGTTGTCGCCGATGGTCCGGAGGAACCTCGAGCCTTCCTCGTCGAGGCCCCCGGCGAGGTGCCGGGAGAGGAGGGCGGTGAAGCCGTTGATGGCGCGCAGGGGAGCCCTCAGGTCGTGAGAGACGGAGTAGGAGAAGGACTCCAGCTCCTGGTTGGCCTCCGTCAGCGCAGAGGTCCTCTCCGTCACCCGTTGCTCCAGGTCGGCGTTCAGCCTCAGGATCTCCTGCTCGGCCTTCACACGCTCCGTGATGTCCCGCGTGACGCCGAGGACCTCGACGATCCGCCCGTCGTCGTCGGTGATCAGCTTCGTGACGACCTCCGTCGGAACGATCGAACCGTCCCGGCGGGGCTGGTCGACCCGTGCGAGGTGGACCAGCGGGGGGTACCCCTTGGCCGCGACTGCCTCTGCCACGGTCGCTCGGCCTCGGAAGACCGTCTCGACCGAGACCTCCGCGAGGGCCGCCTTCACGGGCTCGGCCATCACCTCCTCGGGGGTGTATCCCCGCAGCTGCTCGACGGACGGGCTGACGTAGGTGAACCGTCCCGTGTTCGGGTCGAGGGCCCAGACGACGTCCACCATGTTCTCGGCGAGGAAACGGTAGCGGGCCTCGCTCGCCCGCAGCAGCTCCTCGGCCCTTTTCCTGTCCGTGACGTCGACGACGTGGGAGATGAAGTGGACCGGCCCGCCCTGGGCGTCCCGGACCAGCGAGCTGGAGACCCGCCCCCAGACGAGGCTGCCGTCCTTGTGAATGTAGGCCTTCTCGAACTCGGCACGGTCGACCTCTCCGGCCTCGGCCCTCCCGATGAAGGCCGGGCTCACCTCCAGGTAGTCGGGATGCGCGATGTCGTTCACGCTCGTCCCTTCGAGCTCCTCCTTGGAGTAGCCGAAGATCGCGGACATCTCCCGGTTCACCCGGACGAGACGTCCCCCGGTATCCACCATGCAGATGCCGAAGTTGGCGTTCTCGAAGGCGAGCCGGAAGGTCTCCTCGCTCGCACGAAGCGCCTCCTCTGCCCTCTTGCGGTCGGTGATGTCGGCACTGAGGACGAAGATCCCCTCGGGTACCGGCGACACGCTGAGGTCGTACCAGCGCGTGGCACCGTCGACGTGAGTGAGCTCGGCCTCGAAGCCCTCGTGGATCCGCTCCTCCATGCAGCGCCGGTAGCGGGCATGGACGGTGCTGCCATCGACGCCGCTGCCGAGCGCCAGCACGCTCTGGCCCAGCAGGCTCTCGCGCTCCCGCTGGAGCTGTCGGGCGGCCGCCTCGTTGACATAGAGGTAGGTCCAGTCGAAGCCGATGACCGCGCAGCCCTCGAGCAGGCCGTCCAGGAGCTGCGGGGAGATTCCGGAGGGCGAGCCGTCCCGGGCGTCGGCTGATTTCCACGGTTCGTCCCGCATGTCACCCCTCCTCGCGGTCTCTTCGCCTGGAGCGCATTCTATTCGGATCATCAGGCACTCGGGACGGGACCGACCTGGCGGGCCTGGCGAGGAGGGGGAAGCCGGGCCGCTCGGCGAGCGTGTCGGTCCCGTCCGGACCCCACTTCCAGGCGAAGCTGTGGTCGATCCACGCCCGATCGACCAGCGTCGGCGTGAGGTAGCGCATCCGCTTGCCGTCGACCGGAGAGAGGTACGCGTGGCCCACGACGAAGTCCGACACCAGGAGGGAGGTGCCCTGCTAGAACCAGCATGCCTAGCGGTGCCGGAGCCGGGACTTGAACACGGATTTTCGCTGGGTTCCTTCCGAATCCCAGATTTTTCAGTCTCGCCTGTCAGGTCGCATGTGGAATGAAATAGCTTGGCTCTCGGCGATGGTGCGCAACGGCCGCGATCCGGATCCGATCTGGCTCGATCGCATAGAAGAGCGTGTCGAACGGCTTTCTCAGCGTCTTTCGCCTGAGATTGCCGATCGAGATGGGGGCCGCCTCGGGAAATCGTTCGATAAAGGCGACGGCGCGAGTCACCTCGGCGTGAAACGCCTCGGCGATGTCCTTTGCCTCATCAGCGTAGTGCTTTCGGATGACGCGAAACTCGCCCTCCGCCGGCCGTGCGAAATAGGCCTTACGAGCGGGAGGCGTCACGGAAGACTTCTTCGGCCGGTCTTTCCGTCATCCGTCCGGCCCGCACTTCTGCGAGACGCCGTTCGGATTCGGTGGCCCACTTCGCTTCCCACTCAGACTCCGGCAACTCGTCCAGGCTCCTCAGTAGGCGCCCGGCCAGTTCGGCACGCTGCTTCTCAGGGAGCGAAAGGGCTGCGGCGACCAAGTCTTCCATCGTCACGGCTGGAATTCTAGTTCTTCTCCGCACGATCTCAAGCCTGGCCGTTTCCCTCGAGTGACCCGGTGACAGCCCATCAGGGGACTGGTGCCGGAGCCGGGGGTCGAACCCGGACATCCCTTGCGGGGCTGGGGATTTTGGGACTGCGTGTAGAGCCCAGCAGGGGGCTGGTGCCGGAGGAGGGATTTGAACCCTCACTCCCCTTGCGGGGCTGGGGATTTTAAGTCCCCTGCGTCTGCCAGTTCCGCCACTCCGGCCCGGGGACAGGATAGACGAACCTCACCTTTCCAATGACTTACGAATCCGCTGTTTTTCGGCAGGTCTCCGGATTCATGACCTTCGTCGCCGGTTCGGCCTCGACAACGCCCGGTCCTCCGGGCCCCACATGGCCAGCAAACTCTTCGGACACTCGTCGGTCACCGTCACCGAGACCCACTGCGTCCCGCTCCAGATCGACCTCCTCCGGGATGCCGTCGAGAAGCTCGCCGAGGTAGTCCCCTTCCTGTCCGCCTCGTAGCCACGGCCCGAGGCCTCGAGAGTCCAGCCCGAGGCCCCGTCTTTCGAGACGCTGTTCGTTGGGAGGGGGAGGGTCCCCACGCTGGGTCGGGCACGTCGCCGAGGCTGGCCGCCTGCCGCCGGGTGGCCTGCACGAGGACGCGCCCGGCCCAGGCCGCGTCCACGGTCGTCTGCAAGGTCCCGGCGACCTCCTCGAACGCGGCCACCTCGGCCTTCACATCCGCCATCCCGGTCACGGCGACGACGAAGCAGCTCTCCACCAGCAACACGGCCTGCTCGACGATGTCGGCGTCGGCGAGGGGAGGCGCCGAGCGCAGGGGTGTGTGTCCGCATATGCTTACCTCCTCCCCGGGCGAAGGGAGGAGCCGTGTCCAACAATTTGCGGGGCCTTCGGCAAAGGCCGCCCCCAGCGGGCCTGACAGCCTCGTCCCCGGGGTCGACATCGGTGTGGAATACGCCGCCTCCGCCCTCGCGGCTCTCTCCGAGGGAGTCGTCGTGCAGGTCGCCAGTGGCGAGATCGTGTCCTGCAACCCGGCGGCCGAACGCATCCTCGGCCTCTCCCGCGACCAGCTGAAGGGACGGACATCGGTCGATCCCGGCTGGCGGGCGATCCACGAGGACGGCTCGCCGTTCCCGGGCGAGACCCACCCGGCGATGGTGACGCTCCGGACGGGCGAGCCCCTCCGAGGGGTAGTCATGGGGGTCCACACGCCGGAGGGGTCCCTTCGCTGGATCTCGATCAACTCGGGGCCGGTACCCGGATCGGGTGCGCACCCCGCCTCTGTCGTCACGACGTTCGTGGACATCACGGACCGGCGCGTGGCGGACGAGGCCGCCCGGAGGGGCGCAGAAGCGATCCGCCGGAGCGAGGAGAAGTACCGCCGGATCGTGGACACGGCGAACGAGGGCATCTGGCAGATCGACGCGAAGTCGAACCTGACGTTCGTCAATCAGCAGATGGCGGACATGCTGGGGTACACGCCGGAGGAGCTGCTCGGCAGGAATCCCGTCGACTTCGTCGTCTCCGAAGAAAGAGCCGATGCCGGACGGAGGATCGCCGAGGCAGCGCAGGGACTCCCCGAGTCACACGAGCGACGATTCGTGAGGAAGGACGGCTCCGAGGTCTGGGTCCAGCTGGCGCGGAGTCCGATCCTCTCGCCGGAGGGTACCTTCTCCGGGGTCCTCGCCATGGCCACCGACATCACCGAGCGGAAGAGGGTCGAGGTAGCCCTGCGGAAGAGCGAGGACGACTTCCGGTGGATCTTCGAGAGGTCCATCATCGGGAAGACGATCACGTTCCCCTCCGGGGAGAGCCACGTCAACGATGCCTTCGCCCGGATGCTCGGCTACGGGCGGGAGGAGCTTGAACGTCTCGGCCAGCGCGGCATCACACATCCGGACGACCTCGGCGAGAGCCACCGTATCGTGGCGTCCTTCCTCTCGGGCGAGAGCAACGAGGCCCACTTCACCAAGCGGTACATACACCGGGACGGCAGCGTCGTCTGGGCCGAGATCAGCACCAACGTCCGGCGGGGTGCCGACGGCCGTCCTCTCTACTTCGTCTCGGTCGCCAACGAGATCTCCGAACGGCGGCGTCTGGAGGCGGCGCTCGAGGAAAGCGAGGCGAAGTACAGGCTCCTCGCGGAGAACTCGACCGATGTCATCGGCATCCTCGGCACGGATGGCATCGTCAAGTACGCCTCCCCATCGTGCCTCGCGCTGACCGGATACGGGCAGCAGGAGATGATCGGTCGTCGGGTCTCCGACATCTTCCTGCCCGAAGAATGGCCGGTCGTGGAAGAGGCCATGGCGCGACACGCGGCGGGCGACGACGTAGTCAGGGTCCGCTACCGCGTCCGCCACAAGGACGGGAGCCTGATCTGGGTGGAGCGAATCTCGCGGGCGCTCCGGGAGTCCGGGACCGGGAAGGTCGCCGAGTTCCACTTCTCCGTCCGGGACGTCACGGAGACGAAGCTGGCCGAGGACGAGGTCAAGCGGCACCGGGATCATCTGGAGGAAGTCGTCGTGGAACGGACGGCCTCGCTCCAGAAGACCAACGCGGCCCTGACGGAAGTGATCGCCGTTCAACGCCGGACCGAGGGCGAGCTACGCGAGAGCGAGGAGCGGCTCCACCTCGCGCAGGAGGCCAGTCAGAGCGGCGCCTACGAATGGGATGTCCGGACCGACGAGGTCCTCTGGACCCCCGAGCTCGAGCGGCTCTACGGCCTACCGGAGGGAGGGTTCGCCGGGCGGTACGGATCGTGGGAAGCGTTCGTTCACCCCGAGGACCTCCCGAGGATCAACGCGCTCGTCCAGAAGGCCGTCGAGGAGAAGACCGGTTTCCAGAGCCAGTTCCGGATCACCCGGGGAGATGGTGAGACGTGCTGGATGGAGTTGTTTGGCCGGGTCTTCTGCGACGAGACCGGCCAGCCCCTCAGGGTCATCGGCGTCAACCGGGACATCACCGAAAGGAAGCGCGCCGAGGAGGTCCACGCCGCAAGTCGGCGGGCGGCGGACCGGAAGACCGAGGAACTCCGCGCTCTATTCGAGAGCACGGCGGTCGGGATGGCGCTCTACGACGCGACGCCACCGTTCCGGCTCTTGTCGTGTAACCAGCGTTTTCAAGAGAGCTATCCGGAGCCCCTGCGGACGGCAGGGATGGTCGGCCTCACCCTCCCGGAGTTCGCCCCGGAGGCTGTCACGGGTGGCGTCCTGGACGCATTCCAGAGGGTCGTGGACACCGGGGCCGCGATCTCGTTCAGGGAGTTCCCCTACGAAGGCTTCGCGGGGGGGCGAAGCTGGTGGGACTGGCACGTCGCTCCCGTGGTTTCGAAGGGGAAAGTCGTCGCGCTGGCGTTCGGGAGAGTCGATGTCAGTCTGGCCGTGAGAGCCCGCAAGCGGATCGAGACGGAGATGTACCACGTCAAGGAGGCCAACCGGGACCTGGAGGCTTTCTCCTACTCGGTGTCCCACGACCTGCGGGCTCCCCTCCGCGCCATCAATGGCTTCACCAGCCTCCTCGAAAGACGCCTCGGCGACGCGCTCGACGAGGAGAGCCACCGTCTCGTCGACGTCGTCAAGGAGAACAGCCGCCTGATGGGCGCTCTCGTCGATGGCCTCCTCGAATACACGCGGATTCGTCACATACACTTGGCCCGGACCCGGCTGGACATGAAGCGAATAGCGGAGAGCGTCGTCACCGAGCTCGTGGCGGATGCTCAGCGCCAGCAGGTCGAGGTCAGGGTGGCGGAACTGCCGTCGGCCTATGCCGACCCCGGCCTCACCGTCGCCATCCTGAAGCACTTGCTGTCCAACGCCTTCAAGTTCAGCGCCTGTCGGCCCAAGCCCGTGGTCGAGGTTGGATTCGAGGCGGGGCCTGACGGTCCGGTCTACTTCGTCAAGGACAACGGGGTGGGTTTTGACCCGAAGTACATGGAGAAGTTGTTTGGCGTCTTCCACCGGCTGGACGGACCCCCCGAGGCGAGAGGGACCGGGATCGGGCTGGCGCTGGTGAGGCGGATCGTGGAGCGGCACGGCGGGTGGATCAGGGCCGAGGGAGCGGTCAATGGCGGGGCCAAATTCCGCTTCTCGCTCGTCCCGGCGAGCACGGAACCCGATGTGACGCTGCCTGTGTAGGTCGGCACCCCCGGAATCCCGAGGGCCTCACGTGGAGAGCGGCCGGGGATACCGGCCGCTCGGAGATTTCGAGATGGAGGCGACGGTCGGATTCGAACCGACGAATGAGGCTTTTGCAGAGCCTTCCCTTAACCACTTGGGTACGTCGCCCCGATGGAGGGGGCGAGATGATACCGCATCCCGGGATCAGGGGATCTCGCGGCGGAGGACCTCCTTCGCGATCGTCCCGAGCTGCATGAAGGAGGTCCCCTCGTAGATCTTCCCGATCTTGCAGTCCCGGTAGAGCTTCTCGAGCGGGTAGTCCTTGACGTAGCCGTAGCCGCCCAGGAGCTCGAGCCCGCGCGACGCGCACATCTCCGCGACCTCGGACGACTTCAGCTTCGCGATGGCGGCTTCCCTCAGGAACGGACGGCCGGACTCCTTCATCCGGGCCGCGTTGTAGACGGCCAGGCGCGCGCACTCCAGCTCCATGTCCATCCGCGCCAGCTCGTGCTGGATCGCCTGGAACTCCGCGAGGGGCTTGCCGAACTGGACCCGCTGCTTCACGTACTTCGTCGAGTAGTCGAGGGCGGCCCGGGCGATGCCGAGCATCTGGGCCCCGATCCCGATGCGTCCCTCGTTCAGGGTCTCGATCGCGATCTTGTAGCCCTCGCCGACCTTGCCGACGACGTTCTCCTCGGGGACCTCCAGGTCCTCGAAGGAGAGGGCGAGCGTGGAGGAGGCACGGATACCGAGCTTGTCCTCCTTCTTCCCCTTCGTGAACCCCTTCCAGGAAGATTCCACGAAGAAGGCGGTGATTCCCTTGTACCCCTTCGACTTGTCGGCGTTCGCGAAGACGAGGAACAGCTCGGCCTCGAGGCCGTTCGTGATCCAGAGCTTCTCGCCGTTGAGGACCCACTTGTCGCCCTTCTTCGCGGCGGTGGTGGCCAGCGCGAAGGCGTCGGAGCCGGAGCCGGCCTCGGAGAGCGCGTACGAGGCGACCTTCGACTTCGCGAGCTGCGGGAGGTACTTCTTCTTCAGCTCGGGCGAGCCCCACCTCAGGATCGCGTTCGCCACCAGCGTGTTCTGGACGTCGACGACGACGGCGCAGGCGGCGTCGACCCGGGCGAGGGCCTCGATGACGGCGATCGCCGTGCCGAAGTTCTGCCCCAGGCCCCCGAACTCCTCGGGGATCTCGATCCCCATCAGGTCCAGGTCGAAGAACTGCTTCACGAGGTCGGGGTCGATGTGGTTGTCGCGGTCCATCTGGGCCGACTTCGGCCCTATCGTCTCGACGGCGAACTGGTACACGCCTTCGGCGATGTCGCGTTCGTTCTCCGTCAGGATCGTCAGCGGGGGGACCGTCGGGGCCATCGTCTCTGTGGAAGCCATCATTCCTCCTGTACGGGGGGCGAATATACCCCGGGAACGCCGGACCTAGCGCCGGTACCGTATCCGCCAGACGCCGCGGCCGAACGTGCCGGCCAGGAGGTACCCGGTCTTCCGGTTGAGGTCGAGGCCGGTGACGGCGACGAGCGGCATTTTTCCGCGCGCCGACCTCCAGGTTCCGCCTCCGTCCCGCGTCTCGAAGACGCCGAGGTCGGTTCCTGCGAAGAGCCTTCTTTCGTCTTCGGGGTCCTGGGCCAGAGCCGAGACGGGGACGTCCAGCCCGTTCTCTCCGGTGAGGTTCCCGCTGGCGTCGTCCCACGTCTCGCCCCGGTCACGGCTCCGGAAGACCCGTCCGGCGTTCCCGTTGCCCCCGTGCGACCGGTCGGTCGACGTCGCGTCGTAGCCGCTGAAGGCGATGACGACCCGGTCCACGTCGCGGGCCGAGGGGACGATGGCGCTCACCCACCGGTTCGGAAGGAAGTTGCCGGTCAGGTCCGTCACGCGCCCCTTCTTCGTGTCGAAGAGGTAGACGTGGCCGGTGCTGGTCCCGGCCCAGACGTACCGCGGGTTCTTCGGCGAGACGGCGAGGGCCGTGACCTGTCCGTCGGTCGGGTTGACGTTGAGCCGCTCGGCCCAGTGGTCGCCCCGGTCGGTGGAGCGATAGACGCCGGTCAGGCTCCCGACGTAGACGGTGCTCGTCTTCACCGGGTCGATGTCGAAGATGACGACGAAGGGGAAGCCGTCGCCGAGGCCGATCGATCCGTCGAACAGCTTCTTCCACCCTTTCGCGGACGGGTTTCCCCCGTGGTCGTGCCGCGCCAGCGCGTATTGCCAGCCGACGTAGACGTGCCGCGGCGCCTTCGGGTCCCACCGGGCCACCGTCCCGTCGCTCTCGTGCCAGTCCCAGGACTGCCACGCCTCGCCATCCCAGACCGCGGTCGCGTTGTCCTGCGTCCCGACGATCACCCGGTCGGGGTCGGTCGGGTGGGAGCCGAGCTGAAAGACCTGCAGCGTGGCGACGTTCCCGTTGAGGGGCTTCCAGTGGTAGTCGTGAAGCGAGTCGGTCCCGTCCCCGGTGACGGAGCAGACCGCAAGGCCCCCGTCGTTGGCGATGTAGAGGAGGCGGTTCTTCCAGTCGAACGCCGCGGCGTGGGTGTCGGGGTGGGTCCCCTTCTCCGCCGCCTGCTGCGCGCACCTGTAGAGCGGCAGCCCACCGACCGGCTTCTTGTCAGGGTCCAGCTCGTAGGCGAGGCAGACGGGGGTCGTGTCGACCCAGGAGGCGCCGCCGTCGAGCGAGCGGAAGACGGTCCCGGTCCAGGGGACCTCGAGGAGGCGCGTGGGGGCCGCTACCGGGTCCGGCCAGAGGCCCGTGTAGTTCGCGTTCCCGGCCACGACCACGTCGTCCGGGTTCTCCGGGTTCACGTCGACGGTATTGTCGTAGAGGGCGTTCTCCGAACCGCCCGGGGCCGGGTCGCAGTAGTGCGGGACGCCGCTCCGGAGGAGGTCGCCCAGCCACTTCCAGGTCTGCCCGCCGTCGGTGGACTTGAAAAGGAGCGCCACCGGGACGGTGAGGTCGGCCGACGAGTCGAAGACCCCGTCGCCGTCGGCGTCGAGCTGGAGGAGGGCGCCGTAGCTCGCGTAGAGGACGGTCGTCCGCCAGTCCGAGGTGACCCTCCCTCCCGCCTGCCCCAGCCCGAGCTCGATCCGGTTGAACTCGGGGACCCTCCGCGCCCGCTTCAGGACGGGATAGGCGGTGAAGGTCCCGGTCTCGTTCACGTAAGTCCCGAAGCTGGTCACCGGGGCCGGGAAGGCGCCGCCACTCGCCTCCCCCGCCCCGGGGTTCTTCTGCGGCGTCGCGAGCGTCCAGCTCTCGCCCCCGTCGGTCGTCCGGTAGATCCCCCCGGAGCGCTCGACGGCGAAGAGGACCTTCGGATCGGCCGCGAAGAGCGCGAGGTCGACGAAACCGTACCCGGAGGCGAGGTACGGGTCGTAGGCCGCGTAGTCGTTCGCTCGGTAATCGACCGCCGTCTTCAGCCGGCGCCACGTCGCGCCGCCGTCCGTCGACCTGAAGATCCCCGGCTCAGCAGCGGAGGGGGGCGCCTCGAACGCGTCGACCCGGTCCTGGAGCACGTCCGCGGTCGTCACCCACAGCGTCTTCGGGTCCTTCGGGTGGACCTCGAGGCCGCTCACGGCGAGGTAGCGGAAGTCCCACTCCTTTCCGCTCGCCGGGAGCGCCCCCCAGGTGGCTCCCCCGTCGGTCGACCGGAAGACGCCCATCCCCCAGATGCTCGTCTTCGAGTGAGGCTCCCCCGAGCCGGCGTAGACGATCGACGGGTCCGACGGGGCGAAGCGAATCACCTTGATCGCCAGCGAGGGGAGGCCGTCGCCGACGGCCTTCCAGCTCGCGCCGGAGTCGGTGGAGCGCCAGATCCCTCCCTGGGCCGCCCCCATCAGGAGGGTCCCCTGCCGCGCCGGATCGAGGGCGATCGCGAGCGCCCGGCCGCCGTAGTCGGACGGACCGCCCCCCGACCACGTGGCGCCGCGGATCGGGTCGGGGCCGATCGGCTCCCAGGGGACGTCGGCCGCTTCCTGGGCTGGCGCGGCCGCGAGCGCCCGCCGCTCGGCCGTTCGCCGGAGACTCTCGACCGGGAGGCGCCCCGTCGGGCCGGTCCTCTGCTGCAGGATCCAGGTTGCCCGCCCGTCCTTGTCCTCCCGGGGCGCGGGGCGTGTCTGCTCCCCGACACCTCGTGCGGAGAAGGAGACGCCCAGGGACGAGGTGACGAGGAGAACTGTCAACAGGGGGACTTTCATGTGGCTCCTCCTTCCGGTCGTCGGCGCCGAGCAGGCTCACGCTCCCAGAGAGCGTCCTTCCCGCGGCCAGTTCTGCTCGGCCCTACGTACGCCGAATCTTATTCGAGCTTCCGCCCTTGCGCTTCGCTCGGGTTGGTTTGACCTCCTTCCCACGGGTGCTCCCCCCGCTGGCGGTGGCTCGTGCTGAGCATACGAAAAAAGGGGGGCCGAAGCCCCCCATTCCCAGGACGTTGCCGGAATTCGCTAGAACGAAAGGCGCGCGCCGAGCTTGAGCTGGTAGCGCGAGCGGAGGTCCGCCGTGCTGTACTGCTTGTTGTCGGCAATCGAGGCCGCGGAGACCGTGTAGATCGGCTTGCCGGTGGCCGCGTCGACGCCGCCATAAGAAACGGCGGTGAAGGTCTGGTTCGGCACGTAGCGGATGAGGCCCGAGTTGCTGTCGATCAGGTTGAAGAGGTTCAGGACGTCGAAGGTGAGCTGGACGTCGACCACCTTGATCGGCAGGGTGATGTCGTAGTGGAAGTCGAGCGAGTGGATCCAGGGGGCGTCGGACGAGTTCCGATCCACCACCCGGCCCCGGTACTTGTCGAGGCCTGCCCTCGAGATGAAGTCGTTCCACTCCGCTTCGGTCGGAGCCGCTCCCGAGGACCCCGCCTTCCAGACGACGTCGCTGTAGGCGTAGGGGACGAAGAGGAGGTCGTTGCTCGTGCCGCCGTCCTTGTTCGCGTCGCCGCCCATCAGGATCGAGTAGGGCTGCCCCGACTGGGCGGTCCAGATGAAGGCGACGTTGTGGTTCAGGGGCCCGGTCTTGAAGGCCTGCGACACGACGGCCTGGAAGCGGTTCGGGACTTCGTAGAGCGAGCGGGTGAGCTGCTCGGTGTAGATGTTGCCGTTGGTCGTCTCGAACTGCCAGTTCGAGTAGGCGACGCTGGAGGTGGCATCGAACGCGGTCTTGGACTTCATGTAGGCGTAGGACCCGCTGAAGTAGAGGCCGAAGGGGAAGCGCTTCTCCAGCTGGACGATCAGGTTCTGCTGCTCGCCCCTGGAGGTGTTGGTGAGGTAGGTGACGTCGGAGAACGAGGCGCTGGAGTTCTTGTAGATCGGTCCGCCCCAGGGGGTGGTCGTTCCGGACTCGACCTTGTTCTTGTTGTAGTACATGACGTCTTCGAGGGTCTTGGTGAACATGAACTCGACCGTCCCGCGGATCCCGAACGGGAGCTCGCGGTCATAGGCCAGGTTGGACCGGAGGATCTGGGGAAACTTGAAGTTGGGGTCGACGGTGTCGACGGAGATGGCGGACGTCCCGGGGGCGAAGTTCTTGGGAGGGTTGTTCGGGTCCCCGTTGAACGGGACGTTCGTGGAGCTCAGGCCCGTGATCTCGATCCCGGTGCCGCCGTAGGCGTTCGAGATCCAGACGAACGGCGTGCGGCCGGCGAAGACGCCGACGCCGCCGCGCACCTGGTCCTTGCCCGAGGCGCTCGGGGCCCAGTTGAAGCCGAGGCGGGGGGAGATCATGAGATTGTTGTTTGGCACGGTGCTCGTGTCGATCCCGAACGTGTTGTAGACGAGCGGGTTGAAGGACGGGTTGTCCGTGAGGCGCGGCAGGTCGGCCCGGATGCCGAAATTCACCGACAGCCGGTCGCTCACCCGCCACTGGTCGCCCGCGTAGAGGCCCCACTGCTGCGCGCCGAACTGGGTCGCCCGGTACGGGTCGGCCCCGTTGGCGAACTTGACCTGGTACCGGGTGGCGATCGGGTTCGCGACGTCGAACTGGGCGACCGAGTTGAAGAAGTAGGTCCCGGTGATGTCCTGGATGAAGAGGTTCTTGAAGCGGAAGAACTCGTTGTGGGTCCCGACGGTGATCGTGTGGTTCCCCTGGACGAGGGTGAAGTCGTCCGTGACCTCGAGGACCTTCTGGTCCAGCGAGTTCCCTCCGGAGGAGCGTTCGGTCCCGGCCAGCAGGGTGAAGGCCCCGCTTCCGGTACAGGCCGAGTTCTGGTTGTTCGAGCCGCAGATGTAGACCGTCGGGAAGTTCGTCGGCACGACGCGGTTGTCCTTGATCGTCTGGTAGCCGACCCGGCCCTGGTTGAACGCGTCGGCGCCGAAGACGCTGTTGACCTGCACGACTCCCGAGTTCGTCTTGTCGGTGATCGTGTACCCGCCCCCCTCGAACGTGTACGTGCTCGAGTTCCGCGACCCGTAGACGTCCTGAAGGGCGTTGACGTAGTTGTACCGGGCCGTGATGTTGGTGGAAGCCGACGCGTTGAAGTCGAGGCGTCCGAACAGCAGGTCGCTGTTCGTCCGGACGTTGTAGTCGCCGAGCCCGCCCGGGTTGTAGCCCCACCTGTTGATCAGGGCCTGCTGGAACTGGGCGGCGAGGGCCGGGTTGTTATAGGTGTTGCTCGTCGAGCCGTCCGCCGACCCGCTGGTCGGCGTCGACAGCCTGTTCCCCTCGGCGGCGCCGAAGAAGAAGAGCTGGTCCTTCAGGATCGGGCCCCCGATGCGGGCGCCGTACTGGTCCGACTTGAAGGTGGCGTACGGCTTGTCGAGGGCGTCCCCAGAGACCTGCGGGACCTTGCTGCTGATGTATTTCTCGTTGCGCGTCGAGCCGTAGACCGACCCGTGGAAGTCGTTCGACCCGCTGCGGGTGATGGCGTTGATGGCGCCGCCCGTGAATCCCCCCTGTTTGACGTCGTAAGGGGAGACGACGACCTGGAGCTCCTGGATGGCGTCGAGGGAGATCGGCTGCGTGTCGGTCTGGCCGCCCGGGGTGCCGGTGGGGGCTAGCCCGAACAGGTCGTTGTTGACCGCGCCGTCGATCTGGATCGTGTTGTACCGGTTGTTCTTCCCGCCGACTGAGATGCTGGTCTGCGTCGAATCGCTCGCCGACACGTTGACGTAGGGGTTTGTCTTCGCGAAGTCCTGGAACTGCCGGCGGATCGTCGGCAGGACCTTGATCTCGGCCTCGGGCACCGCCGAGCCGGACCCCATCCGGTCCGGGCTGATCAGCGGCATCGCCTCACCCGTCACCTCGACGGACTGCGCCACGCCTTCGAGGTCCAGCTCGAAGGCCAGGGACCGCCTGTCTCCAAGACGGATTTCGATGTCCTTCTGGGTCTGGGTCTTGAAGCCCGGGATCTTGGCGGACACGGTGTACGGGGTACCGACCCGGATGTTCATGATCGTGAAGCGCCCGCTCGCCCCCGTGATCGCGGTGTAGTGTGTGCCGGTGGGGATGTGGACGGCCTCCACCGCGACGCCGGGGAGGGGGCTCTTGTCCGATCTCATCGTCACGAGCCCCTGCAGGGCACCGCTGGTCTCCTGGCCCAGGGCGACGGTCGAGGTCCCGAGGGCGCAGAGGACGGCCAGGGCGGTCAGAGCACCAAGCAACTTCGGTCGATGTCGCATACTCACTTCTCCCATCGAAAAAAATTATCCCGGATCGCCCGGGTTAGGTCGCAACCCCCGGATTCTCGTTCGTTCCAGTGAAATCCGCATGAACCGTTCGTATCATTCCCTGCCACGACCGTTCCAGGTCCCGGGCAGCCTCCTCCCCCTCCGCCGGGGCCCATTCCGCCAGGTCCTCGGGGGGCGGAGAGACGTACGGGCCGGCCTTCACCTCGAAGAAGACCGTCCCGGATTCCAGGGAGACGAAGGAGTGCCAGACCCCGGCCCGGACATCGGCCAGGAACGGGCCGGGAGCCGGTTTCAGGATTTCCGTCCGCGTGACCGCCCCGCTCTCGTCGAAGAGCAGCAGCCCGAGCGCCCCCGAGACCACGACCACCGTCTCGTCCCTCGGCGCCGACCTGTGACGGTGCGGGCGGATGTAGGAGCCGGGCTCGACCGCGTTCAGGAGGCGGTGGACGGGGTCGGCCATCTCGTGGACGTTCCGGTTCGCCCGGAGCCGGGGCCGCCGGCGCGCCTCCTCGGACAGCGCCGCCAGGTCCGCTCCCAGCAGGATCGAAGCCCGGCCCTGGACTCCCGCCACTAGACCTCCGGCTGGCCCGGGGAACGCTTCTTCAGGAGGAGGGGGCGCGCGGCGTCCGTGACCGCCCCGATCTTCCCGGCGTGCCCGGCCTGCTTCCGGATGTCGTCGTCGCTGACGATCTCGACGTCGAGGAGTCCCTCGAGCCGGAGCCCGGTCCGGAGGAAGTTCGCCTCGGCCAAACAGAGGCTCCACCCTTCCAGCCACAGGTCGAGGTCGTGGCGCATCTCGGGTGTGCCCCGGAAATGGACAAGGAGGTCGATGTCCGCGTCAGGGCCCGCGGTCCCGTTCTTCGTGCTCCCGAAGACGTAGATCCCCCGGATCCCGAAGCGGTCCGCGTCGGCCTCCGCCGCGACGCGCTCGGCCATCCTGAGACGCCACCGGGCATGGTCGTCGCCCTGGGCCTCCAGCGTCCGCCTCCGGGCGTCGTGTCCCGGCCGGTCCGCGAGCTCTCCGGGGGGGCCGAACACGGCCGCGGCCTCCTCCTGCTCGGCGTTGAGGAGCAGCCGCAGGACCTGCCCGCCCGTCGCCGCCGGGACGTCGATGGCGCGGATCACGCCTTCGAGGTCCGCGAATTCCGGGACGAGCGAGGCGAGGAGGTCCGGGGCGTTCCGCAGGAACCCCTCGTTGAAGACGTTTCCCTCCTCGTCGGGAAAGAGCGGGAGGTAGCGGATCGACGCCTCCACGAGGTCCTGGAAGAAGTGGGTCCCGAACGAGAGGTCCGGGACGTAGTTCCCCTTCTTTCGCGCGACCTCGACGAGGGCGGCGGTGTTGTTGATGTCCGAGTAGGTCACGTTCACGCCGAGCCTGATGTCCCCTCGGCTCCCCCACCGGCCAGGGCCGATCAGGATGAACTTCCGCTTCGGCAGCACCTTGTTGAGGCGGCTCACCGCCCGGCCGACGCGCCGGAGGGCCTCCGCGTCCGGAAGGGCCGCGTACCGGTCCGGGTCGACGTAGACGACGTGGGTCAGGTCCGGGACTCTCCCGTTGGAGACGTACTTGTGGGCCGAGAAGAGGATCCGCTCCGGAGGCAGGTCCCGCGGGACCGGGACCGGGATCGCGTCGTCGGAGAAGCTCTGCGGCCGGCACTGGAGGAGGTAGAGCTCCTTGCCGTCCGAGGCGAACTCGATGTCGACCGGACAGCCCATCTTCTCGCGCAGGACGCGCAGGATCGTCTTCATCTGCTGGAGGAACGGCGTCCCGCTCACGAGCCCGTCGAAGGTGACGATCAGCTGGCCGGAGTTCTCCATGAGGTCGAGGAGCAGCGGGCGGTGAATCCCGTCCTGGTCGCAGACCGATACGATCTGACGGAACCCGGGGATGTCCGGGCCGCATTCCTTCAGGAGGTCGGAGGCGGCGACCGTCTCGAACTTCCTCGACTCCAGGTTGATGACGTCGAGGTACCGCGGCGCGTAGCGGATCACCTCTTCCTTGGTGACGTTCACGCGCAGCCCCGGCTGGCCGGGAGCCATGAGAACGGGGTAGTCGTCCCCGACGCGGTCCACGGCGCGGGTGCCGAGCCCAGGGACGAGCCGGACCAGGCCGTCCTCCCGGCGGATCCGCGGCGACCAGCGGAATTCGTTGTTCGAGAAGGCGACGCCGGCCCAGGAGGGAAAGAAGTACTTGCCGACCTTCGTCCCGACGACCTCCTGGATGAGGATTCCCATCTCCTCGTGGACGTCGAGCAGCCCCTTCTCGGACCGGTACTCGATCGGGTCGGGGCCGAAGACCGAGGCGTAGACCTCGGCGATGGCGTCCATCACGGCGAGGAGGCGCTCGCGCTTCGTCCCCTGGTTCGCCAGGAAGAGGCTCTTGTACTTCCCGGAGAACGCGGAGCCGAGCCGGTCCTCGAGGAGGCTCGAGCTGCGCACGATGATGGGGCGCTCCTCGAAGTCGTCCATGGCGAGGGAGAGCCCCCGCACGATCTCCGGCGAGAAGTGGGAGCTCTTGAAGACCTGGACGAGGTGGGGATACTCCTCGCGGACCTGGTCGATCTGCAGGTACTTCCGGTTGTAGACGTCCTCCAGGTTGTTGTACTGGAGGAAGTCGAGGACGCCGTCCGAGGTGACGTACCAGGTCTTCGGCGTCCTGATCGTCCCGAGCTCCTGCGCGACCTCCGGCGAGCGCCGCAGGATCCGGGCCGCCAGGAACAGCCCCGCCCCCTTCCCGCCCAGCTTCCCGTGGCTGGAGGGCGGGCTGATCACGTGCCGGACGAGGTCGTAGAAGTCGCCGACCGCGATCGCGTTCTTGGCGACGTCGATGAAGTCGAGCTCCTCGGTCAGGAACCGGCGGACCAGGGAGACCCGGAGGCCGACCTGGATCCCGCGCGACAGCTCGCGGTCGTCGATCGCCATGTCCTCGTACCGCTCGAGGAACTGGGTGATCTCCGACAGCGAGGTCCCCTGGTTCTCCACCGCCTCGACCAGGAACCCCGACTTGTCGTCCTTGATCCACTTCTGGACGTTCCGGAGGATCTCGTCCGGGGTCATGTGCTCCCGGGCGATCTGGAAGATCTGGTCGGTCATCCGGAGCAGCTCGGGACCCTTCTTCGTCTCCGACGGGAGGTTCTCGCTCTCTTCCCCCGTCCGGCGGCTCGGCGAGAAGAACTGGAGGAGGTCCTGGGCCTCCCGGACTCCGCTCCAGGAGAGGTAGTTGATGAGGCGGCGCGCGATCCTGACGAGGAGGTGCTGGTCGATCTTCCGGAGGAAGCCGATGATGACGTCCAGCTCGCGCCGCTCCTGGACCGCGGCCGCGTCGGTCCTCATCGCGGGGCCCCGGAGGACGTTCCCTCGCGGACCTCCCAGGCCCGCGAGAGAACTCCTGTCGACGAGTCTCGCTCCAGAACGCTCAGACCCAGCCGCGGTCGCGGCAAGCCTTCGCCACCCGGCTGACCGAGATGACGTAGGCGGCGTCCCGCATGTACAGCTTCCGCTTCTTCGCGAGCTCGGCCACCGCGTGGAAGGCGGCCGTCATCTTCTCGTCGAGCTTCTGCAGCGTCTCGGCCTGGGTCCAGTAGTAGTTCATGTTGCACTGGACCTGCTCGAAGTAGCTGCAGGTGACTCCGCCGGCGTTGGCCAGGAAGTCCGGGATGACGAAGATCCCCTTCTGCTTGATCACCTTGTCCGCCTCGGGGGTCACGGGGCCGTTCGCGCCTTCGGCGATCACCTTCACCCGCGGCGCGATCTTGCCGACGTTGTCCCCCGTCACCTGGTTCTCGAGGGCCGCCGGGATCAGGATGTCCACGTCCTGCTCGATCCAGGCCCCGCCCGGGAGCACCTCGTAGCCGAGCCCGGCCGCCTTCGCCTTGTCGATCCCCCCGAAGTGGTCGGTGATCGCGAGGAGGGCGTCGACGTCGACGCCCTCCTCCTTCCGGAACGTGTACGAGGTCTGGTCGGACTGGTCCCACGACGAGACGCAGACGACCTTCCCGCCGAGCTGCTGGTAGAGGCGGACCGCGTACTGCGAGACGTTCCCGAATCCCTGGACGGCGGCCGAGGTCTTCTGGATGTCGACCCCGATCAGCTTCAGCGCCTCCCGGAGGGTGTAGACGACGCCGTACCCGGTGGCCTCGGTCCGTCCGAGGGAGCCGCCCATGCCGACCGGCTTGCCGGTGATGAACCCGGGATACCGGCCGCCGTGGATCGTCTCGAACTCGTCGAGCATCCAGAGCATGTGCTGCGGGTTCGTCATGACGTCGGGCGCCGGGACGTCGTTGATCGGCCCGACGTTCCTCGCGACCTGACGGACCCAGCCGCGGCAGATCGCTTCCTGCTCGCGGGCGCTCAGGTTGTGCGGGTCGCAGATGACGCCGCCCTTGGCCCCTCCCAGCGGGATGTCGACGACCGCGCACTTCCAGGTCATCCACATCGAGAGTGCCTTGACGGTGTCGACTGTTTCCTGCGGGTGGAAGCGAATGCCGCCCTTGCAGGGGCCGCGGGAATCGTTGTGCTGGATCCGGAACCCGCGGAAGACGCGGAACTTGCCGTCGTCCATCCGGACCGGAATGTTGAAGTGGTACTCCCGGAGCGGGTTGCGGAGAAGCTCTCGGGTCGCCTGGTCGAGCTCGAGGACGTCGGCAGCCTTGTCGAACTGCTGCTGGGCCATCTCGAACGGGTTGAAGGAGCTTTTCATGGTCGATTTCCCTCTTTCTCCATCTCGGGCAGCTCGCGGATTCCCTGGTGTCTCACCCCCTGCCAGGGGGACGGAGGCCGATCGTCAGGGGAATCGAACCGGGCGGAAGATCAGGGGGAAGTGCGGCCTTTCCGGATCCCCGGGACAGGCCGCCGCGAGTCCGCGGCGCATCGCAAAATGGTACACCCGAATTCGACGGAACGGGCGGGCCGACGACCCCCGGATTCGCGTCCAGCGGCGCTATCTCGCTGCCACGCTACCAGGCCCGGGCGCGGCCCGGCTGAACCGCGGCCACGAACCGGAGCCGCGGGTTGTCCTTCAGGACCCGCTGCAGCCACCATTCGCTCTCGAAGAGGACGAGGGACCGGCCCTCGATGTCCCGGAGGCACTCGACCTTGCCGGGCTCGGAGAGGCGGGCGGGGTCGACCCCCTCTCCCTCGACCCACCGGGCGATCTGGAACGGAAGGGCCGCGTACCCGACCTCCGCGCCGTACTCGGCCCGGAGACGGTACTGGATCACCTCGAACTGCAGGATTCCCACGGCGCCGAGGACCGGGTCGCGCTCGAGGCGGACCGGGTCGTGGAAGACCTGGACGGCCCCTTCCTCGGAGAGCTGGTCCAGGCCCCGCTTCAGCTGCTTTCGCTTCAGGGGGTCGAAGAGGGCCACCCGGACGAAGTGCTCCGGGGAGAAGCGGGGGATCCCCTCGAACTCCACGTCCGGGCCGGGACCGGGCTCCACGAGCGTGTCGCCGATCCGGAGCGAACCGGAGTCCCAGAGCCCCAGGATGTCCCCGGCCCAGGCCTCCTCGATCATCGTCCGCTCCTGCGCCAGGAACAGGAGGGGCTTCGTCAGCCTCGAGGTCCGCCCGGTCCGGGCGTTCCGGGCCTCCATGCCGCGCGTGAACTTCCCCGAGACCACGCGCAGGAACGCGACCCGGTCGCGGTGGGCCGGATCCATGTTCGCCTGGATCTTGAAGACGAAGCCCGAGAAGCGCGCGGCCGACGGGTCGACCGTTCCGCCCGAGGTCTCGCGGGGCGTGGGCGGCGGCGCCAGGTCGAGGAAGCGCTTCAGGAACAGCTCGACGCCGAAGTCGTTGACGGCGCTCCCGAAGAAGACCGGCGTCACCCTTCCCGCGAGGAACGCCTCGCGGTCGAACTCCCCCCCGGCGGCGTCGAGGAGATCCAGCTCCTCGGTCATCTGCCGGTGGGCCTCCTCGCCGAGGGAGGCCACGAGGGCCGGGTCGCCGGCCTCGACGGCCAGGGTCTCCGAACGGACGTCCTTTCCGGCCCCCCGCTTGTAGCGCAGGAGCTGCCGGGACCAGCGGTCGAAGATCCCCTGGAAATCCGAGCCGGAGCCGATCGGCCAGGTGACCGGCACCGCCGGGATCCCCAGCACCTTCTCGATCTCGTCGAGGATGTCGAACGGGTCGCGCCCGCTCCGGTCGAGCTTGTTCACGAACGTCACGATCGGCAGGCGCCGCATCCGGCAGACCTCGAACAGCTTGACCGTCTGCGGCTCCACCCCCTTGGCGATGTCGATGAGCATCACCGCGCTGTCGGCGGCCGCCAGGGTTCGGTACGTGTCCTCGCTGAAGTCGTTGTGCCCCGGGGTGTCGAGCAGGTTCACGTGGTGGCCGGCGTACGTGAACTGCAGGACGCTCGTCGTGATGGAGATCCCGCGCTGGCGCTCCAGCTCCATCCAGTCGCTCGTCGTGTGGCGGGCGGCGTGCCGCATCTTCACCGAGCCGGCCAAGTGGATCGCCCCGCCGTAGAGGAGGAGCTTCTCCGTCAGCGTCGTCTTCCCGGCGTCCGGGTGCGAGATGATGGCGAACGTGCGCCGACGGGCGATTTCCGCCCTGAGAATCCGGTCGTTCATCGCGTCATGTCATCTTGGGAGAGCCGCGAAAGTCCCCGGTCGGGGCTTCCGGCCACGCCGAGCAGCACAGATTAGCACGGGCGGCAGGAGGCGCCTCCCGCCGGTCTCCCGGGCGCGCCGCAAGCCGTCCCCGATGGCACGTGCAGCCTGGAAGGAGAGTCCATCTCGGGTCTTCTTCAGGGTTCCTTGACCGGGGGAACGTCGTGCCTGAGACCGGCCAGGGGGATCCTGAACAGGAGGGGCACGGTGCCGCCCTCCTCCCGCAATTCGATCGTGAGCCTGGGCTCCGGGCGCTCCCACTCGATCAGCAAGGTTCCGAAGTTATTCGTGCGGACGGAGTTCTCGATCCGGTACCGGTTCTTCGCGGTGGTGAGCGGGTTGTATGCCGCCTGGTTGAGGCCGCTCGCGGTCGCATCCAGGAGCGGGTACCCGAGGCCGGCGTCCATTTCTGACAATTCAGCCAAATGGCGCTCCCCGCTCAGGAACACCACTCCGGTCGCCCTCGTCTCGTGGATCAGCGCGAAGAGGCGTTCGCGCTCCAGCGGGAAGTTGGCCCATTTCTCGAAATTTCCCTCGTCCACCACGACCTGGATATCCGAGACGATCAGGCGGAGCTCGGCGGGCTTCCTGAGCTGCTCTCCGAGGAAGGCCCACTGCTCCGCGCCGAGATAGGTGGCTGCCGGATCGCGCTTCGGGGCGTAGGGACCGTCGGCACGGGAGAGGAGGCTCCTCTTCTTCAGCGGCGTCCGGTTGAAGCGCGTGTCCAGGAGAATCACCTGGAGACGCTTGCCCGGCGGCCCCAGGATGACCGCGTCCCAGATCCCGGAGCGGGTCCGGCGGGGCGAATCGGCGGGGACCCCGAAGAAGTCGAGGAAGATCCTCCGGACCGCTTCCCTCTTCCCGGGCTCGGCCGCCGGCTCGTCGATCCCGAAGTCCTCGTCCCCCCACGTCGCGAGGATGGGGGTGGCTCGCCGGAGCTTCTGGAAGGCCGGGTTGGCACCCAGCTTCGCGATGTCCCGCTCCCTCTGCTCCATGTCCCCCGGCTCCTCCGGGTAGTAGGCGTCCCCCGCGAAGATGAAGAGGTCCGGACGGAACCGCAGGACGGCGTCCCACACCGGCTGGCGCTTGTTCTGGTCGACGCACGAGCCGAACGCCACCCGGCGAACCACGGGGGTCTCCTCGGCGGGACCGGAAGGCGCGGGGGCTGCCGAAAGGAGAACGACCCCCGCCAGGGAGACGAGCGCGAGCCTCCGGATTCCTCTCATCGATCTCGATTCTCCCATTCCGCCTGGTCTACGAAGGGACCCGTCTCTTCAGTTTCCTCCAGGACCACGGGGGGACCGGATCGGGGTCGGCCCACAGGCCCTTCCGCGCCCGTCTCGCGTCGCGCTCCCCCGTGGCGAGATCGAGCGCCTTCGGGGCGAACGAGTAGTACCACCAGGCCAGCCCCTCCTGCACGAGAGCCGAGTTCAGGCTCCGGCCGTCCGCGAGCCGGACGATCGCCAGGGCCCTGCCGTAGCGGTCCTTCCCTCGCTCCTCCAGCGCCACCGCCTTTCCGAAACAGGCTTCCGAGGTGAAGTGCTTCGCGGCCTTTCCGAACGGTTGACCCATCTCCGGACAGTCGATCCCCCACAGCCTGACCCGCGTGGTCGCCCTTCCGGCGATCACGTCGATGGTGTCCCCGTCGACCACGCCGACGACGCGCCCGCCCGTCTCGGCACGCGCCGCCCCCGCCGCCACGAGTAGCACCAGGATCGCCTTCCACATCGCCGGCGGGAGACTACCTTCCTCCTCCGGTTCCGGCGCAGGCCGCCCGATACAATCGCCGGCGTGGAGATCATGGGAGAGCGGACCGCCGACCGTCTCTCGCCCCTGGCGGTCGTCCTCCTATGCATCGCGGTCCCGGCGCTGCTCCGCCTCGCCCTCCTCCCCGTCCTCCCGATTCCCGCCCCCGGCGTCGAGGACGAGTTCAGCTACCTCCTGGCCGCCGACACCTTCGCTCAAGGCCGGCTGGCGAATCCGGCACTTCCCCTGGGGGCCTTCTTCGAGTCGTTCCACGTGCTGGTCCGGCCGGCCTACGCCTCGATGTACCAGCCGGGACAGGGAGCCTTCCTCGCGGTCGGTCAGGTCCTGTTCGGCCATCCCTGGTGGGGGGTCTTCCTCTCCTCCGCCCTGATGCGAGGCGCCGTGGCCTGGCTCCTCCTCGCCTGGGCGCCCCGGCGCTGGGCCCTCGCTGGCGGCCTCTCGTTCGGCCTGCTCTTCGGGCTCGAGTCCTACTGGATCAACTCGTACTGGGGCGGGGCGGTCCCTGCCCTCGGAGGCGCGCTGGCCGCGGGGGCCGCCTCCAGGCTCTGCTTTCCCGGACGGAGGCCGAGCGGCCGGCCGGCGGCGAACGGGGCCCTCCTCGGTCTCGGCGGCGCGATCCTCCTCTTCACGAGGCCCTGGGAAGGGGCCTGCCTCGGCGCTGCGCTGGCCGCCTGGGCCCTCTGGCGGATCGTGCGGCGCGACGGCGAAGAGGCGCGGCGCGCGCTCCTCCGGGCGGCCGTGCCGGCTGCCTGCGTCCTCGCCGGCGCCGCCCTCCTCCTCCTGCGATACGACCAGCGCATCACCGGGAATCCGTGGCT
This sequence comes from uncultured Acidobacteriota bacterium, assembly GCA_903845115.1. GTDB lineage: Bacteria > Acidobacteriota > Thermoanaerobaculia > UBA5066 > UBA5066 > CAIMWE01. The sequence continues at coordinate 46,166 of CAIMWE010000111.1, forward strand.
CCCCCCCTACCTCCTCGACCTCAGGACCTACTACGTCGCTCCGCTCTTCCTCTGGCAGGACGAGAAGCCGGCCCCGGAGTACCCGACGGAGATCATGCGGCGCTTCTACACCGGCTGGAGAGTCTCGGAGGGCTCCCTCCGGAAGGCCCAGGGGACGAGGAGCCCGATCGTCGGTCTCTGGATGTGGATCTGGGGGTTCAAGCTGGCCGCCGGCACCGTCGCCGCCGCCCTGATCGCCGCCCGCCTCCTGCGAAGCTCTCGATCGAGAGAGCTGCTCCTGCCGCTCGCGATCGTCCTGGCCGCCCTTTCGGTGCAGAGCGTGCGGCAGCTCCACTACCTCGCCCCAGCTGTCGGGCTCTTCGTCGCGGTCCAGGTGACCGGCCTCCGCGCGCTCGCCACGGTCCGGGCCGGGGGCCGCCGACTCTTCCGCCACCTCCCGCTGGTCGTCCTCCTGGCGGCGGCGGTCGGCTCCGGCCGCAACGTGATCCTGGCTCTGAAGAAGGACCCTCTCGACCTCGGCGAGAGGCGCGCTCGCCTCGTCGAACGGCTGAACGGAGAGCCCGGCCGGCACCTCGTGCTGGTCCGGTACGGCCCGGACCACAGCGTCCACGAGGAGTGGGTCTACAACGGCGCCGACCTGGACGGCGCGAAGATCGTCTTCGCCCACGAGCGGACGCCGGAGGAGAACACCCTCCTCCTCGGCCACTTCGGCAGCCGCCGGCCCTGGCTGCTCGCCCCGGACGGCGGGGATTCCCTGATTCCCGTTGCCGGAGCCGCTCCTGTACGATCCCGGGAAAGGGGAACCGCGCGATGAACGTCACACGGGTCAATCACGGGTCTCACTCGGTCGTGACCCTCACCGGCCGCCTGGACACCGAGACGGCCCCCGCGTTCGAGGAGACCTGCGGCCGCTGGATCGACGAGGGGTCGGCCAGGCTCCTGCTCGACTTCTCCACCCTCTTCTACGTCAGCAGCGCGGGTCTCCGCGCGCTGTTCACGGTCGCGAAGAAAGCGACCGGAGCGGGAGGCGGCGTGGCCGGGTACGGCGCCACCGGGACCGTCCAGGATGTCTTCCACTTCGCGACCTTCGAAGAGATCGTCCCCCTCGGAGAAGACGCCGCTTCCGCGCTCGCGAAGATCTGAGACGGTAGGGAGGCCGGACCGTCACTCCCCCTTCACGACGAGGACCTGGCCCGTGGAGTAGGCGTTGAACTCCGGGGCGTACATCGACTGGACCGTGGCCGGCCCGGCGCGGAACGTTCCGGCCGTCGCCGCGCGGACCCGGTAGCGGAACGAGTACTCCCCCGCCGGGAGGCGCTCGAAGAAGAAGTTGGTCCCGCTGTCCCGGATCTCCTCGTACCAGGAGATTCCCAGGTCCCACCGGTACCGGGAGACCGGGTTCTCCGGCTCGAAGCCCGCCCCCCGCGGATCGCGGAGGTGGACGTACTCGGCCTCGTGCTTGGTCCGGAGCGAGAGGAGGACCTCCACCTGATCCCCCACGCTCACGGCGGTCCCCTCCGCCAGCGGGCGGAGGACCCATTCCTTCCCCTCCAGCTCCCGCCGGAAATAGGTCCGTGACACGCGGAAGAAGTCGCCCCGGTCCTCCGTCGGCAGCCGGTCCGTCGCGAAGTGCCACGCCGCCGAGGCGAAGGCGAATCCCTGGCCCTGCTTCTCGACCACCACGGTGGACATGGTCTTCGGGTCGACCTTCGCGCCCGGGACGACGACCTGGTTCTTCTTCCCCGAGTAGACGTCGGGCTCGAAGGTGAACGTCACCTTCTCGGGGCCGACGGTCACGGTGGCGTCCTCGCGGACTCCGAGCGCCCCTTCCTTCTTCAGGTAATGGGCGAGGGCGTAGAGGACCTCGGCCGTCGCCCGGGTCGACTTCCACTGGTTGAGCTTCTTGTTCAGGAGCAGCCACTGGACGAGGCCCTCGCGGCGCGGGTCCTCGGGCCGCAGCTCGTCCAGGGTCCGGAGCGCGTACGCCTGGGTCTCGATGGTGTCGTTGTACCAGAGCCACGACCGGTCCTCCGGGGCCCAGAAGGTCCCCTGGTCCTCCGTCGTCTTCGACGAGTCCATCACGCTGTCCCAGACGAGCTTCGCGTCGCCGGGGCGGCCCATCCTCTTCAGGGTCAGGGCGAGGAACCCCTTGAGGTAGGGCGAGTGCTGCTTCCAGTGACGGAAGGAGAAGTCGAGGATCTCCTTCCGGTCGGCCGGGGTGAGGGCGTCGCCCGTGTAGCTCGCGTCGGGATAGCTCGAGGCGACGAAGTTCAGGAACGTCAGGAACTCCCAGCAGCAGTCGTCCGCCTTCATCTTCCGGAGGTCGTCCCGGTAGTGGCTCGCGAGATATTGCCATCCGCGCCGGACCATCTCCTTCGGGACCTCCACGCCGAACTCCGCCGCGTGCGCGAACCCGTTCATCAGGTAGAGCGTCATGTAGGGGGACGGCGGGCCGCCCGGCCACCACGGGAACGACCCGTTCGCGTTCTGGGCCTTCCGGAGCTTCGTCAGCGAGGCCTCGCGGTCGGCCTTCGCGGCTCTCGGGTCGAGCACGTTCGTCAGGCCGTGCCCGGCGTCCTTCCCTCCCCGGGCCTGGACGAGCCACGGGGATTCCTCCAGGACCATCTTCCGGTTCGGGTCGGCGGCGTCCCAGGTCTCCAGCGGGGTGGTCCTCTTCGACATCTCGGCCGCCATCCGGGCCACCGCCGGGAAGCGGTCGTAGAGGCTCGTGACGATGCCGGTCGAGACGAACCGGTTCAGGGTCTGCTCCGTGCACTCGTAGGGGAAGTCGACCAGGTAGGGAAGCGCCTGCAGGACGGAGTAGAAGAGCTGCGCGTCGACCGTGACGACCAGCTGCTCCTGCGTGAGGGTCGGGTCGTCGGCCCGCGCCATGTCGGCGAAGGTCATCTTCTTCAGGTCCCGGTTCCTGAGCGTGACGAACCGGGACTGGACGAGGTGGAGGCGGCCCGGAAGGACCGGGACCGGGCGCAGCTCCCCGTCGCTGACGGCTCCCGAGACCGCGGTCACCCGGAAGGCCGCCGTCACCAGGCTCTTCGGCGCCTTCACCGGGAAGGTCACGTTCGAGCCGCCGCCGGCGGCCGCCCGGAAGGGCCGGGTCGACGCGGGCAGGCCGAACGCCTCGGAGAGGCTCTCGTTCGTTTCGGGGTCGATCACCTCCAGCTTCACCGTCCCCGCCATCTCGGCGTCCGAGGCGTTGTTGACGACCACCTTCAGGTCGGCGCTGTCCCCTTCCCGGAAGAAGCGCGGAAGGTAGGGCCGGACCATCAGCTCCTTCACGCTCCGGGTCTCCCTGCGGATCGACCCGCCCCGCAGGTCCTTCGTCACGGCGTGCACCCAGACGTTCCAGGACGTCACCGAGTCCGGGACCGTGAACTCGATGACCGCCGTCCCGTCGGGACCCGTCAGGAGGTTGGGCCGCCAGAAGGCGGTCTCGGAGAAATCGCTCCGGAGGGCCACCGGCGCCTCGGCCGGGGAAACCTGGGCCGGAGGGGCCGCGGGAGCCTCGGCCTGCTGGAGAGCGTCGGCCGGCGCGTTGCTTTCCATCGCCGCGGCCTTCCGCATCGGTGACGCGGGAGCGGGTGGCGGGGGAGCCGACTGGAGCATCATCGCCTGAGGAGGCATCGCCCCTCCAGGGGGGCCCCCCCTCCGGCCCGGCCCGCCGATGCCGTAGCTGTCGTAGAACTTCAGGCGGTCGGGCTGGAACGACGGCGAACCCGGCAGCGCGCGGCTCGTTCCCTGGACCCAGAACGTCCTGGCCTGGGCGAGACTGGCCCGGACCTGGCCGACCGACGTCCGGACCGGGTAGAGCGGAGGGACGGACGGAGGGCGGTGGGGGCCGAAGAGGTCGAGGCTCCGATCGTACATGTAGGCGAGCAGCTCGGCGGCCCCCGCCTCGGCCGCCTTCCCGTCGGGCGTCTTCACCGTGACGGAGAAGGTCTCCTTCGCCCCCGGCCGGAGGCGGTCACGGAAGGTGGCGAACTGGACCGCGAGCTGCTTGTCGTCCCACGGGACCATGACGGTCGCCGTGGACCGGAAGAACTGGTGGTCCCTCAGCCCGCTCAGGGCGAGCCCGAAGCCCCCCCGCTCCTTCTCCGTCACCGGGATCTCGATCACCCCGCCCCGCCCGGCCTCGACCTCGCGCCGCTCGTCGAGCCGGCCCTTTCGCCAGATCTCCAGGGTGAGGAGCTGCCCTTCCAGGCCCGACGCCGCGAGGATCCGCGCGGTTCCGCCCGGAGCGACCGAGCCGGTCTCGACCCGGAGGACCATCGGGAGCGCCAGGGAGGTCTGCTTTCCCGCCACCAGGAACTCCTGGAACGTCTCGCATCTCGCGCCGAAGTCGTCCAGCGTCTCGTACCGGAGCCGGTAGGCCCCCGGGGAGAGCGGGCCGAACGCCACCCCGGCGTCGCCCTTGGCCCCGTGCTCCACGCGTCCCCGGATCACCTCCGCGCCGTCCGGCCATTCCCGCATCAGCGCTTCGGACCGGAAGTCCGTCTCCCACCGCGGCCTGAGCCGGTCCCCCGGCGTCTCGAAGTCGCCGGAAACTTCGTCGCCCCCGTCGTCCGTCTCGAGAGCGGCCGGAGGCCTCGTCACCGGAAGCTCCGAAGGCACCACCGCCCGCGCGGGCTGGACCAGCCGGAGGAGCCGGTAGGTGCCGGTTCCCGGGCGAGGGACCCCGTCCAGGTTCGAACGGGTGATCCGGAGCTCGGTCTTCGATCCCTCGGGGTAGAACCCCTTCTCCACCTCGATCCGGGGCTCGATCGACACCGCGCCGAGCCTGGCCGAGCGGGTCGCGCTCCTCGTCTCCCCCCCTTCGTCGGTGACGTCGGCCGTCACCGCGAACCGGAACGAGACCTCCTGCCCCGCTCCCTGCGCCCGCTCGTCCGCTTCGGGGTGGAACGCCACCTCGAAGGTGCCGTCCTCCTTCAGCGGCGCGGCTCCCGAGGCGATCGTCTGGGACCGCGTCCGGCCGCCTCCCCATCCCCCGTACCAGCCCCACCACCAGGGGTAGACCGGCTCGCGCGTGACGCGCCACTTCACGGTGCCGGAGGTGACGGGCAGCCCGAAGTAGTAGCGGGCCTCGCCGGTCAGGACCGCGGCACGGTTCAGCCGCAGGGGGGCCTTCGACTCCCTGAACGAGGCCTCGAACGTCGGCCGCTTGTACTCCTCGACCCGGACCGACGCGGTCCCGTTGAGCGAGCTCTGGACCCGCCAGTTCCCGAGGAGCCGGCCGGCGGGGATCCGGAACTCGCCCGAGGCGCTCCCGTAGCCGTTCGTCTTCACGATCTTCGACTCGACCGTCTCGCCGTTCGGGTCGACCAGCGTCACGGTCGCCGCGGCCTCGGGGTAGACCGCGAATCGGGCCTCGGACGCCTTCCCGCGGTACGCGAGGACCTTCCAGAACACGGTCTGCCGGGGCCGGTAGACGCTCCGATCGGTGTAGACCAGGGACGCCGTCGCCGGCCCTTCCTTCGCCGGCTGGCTGAACGAGAGATAGGAGTCGTCGAGCGCCACGTCGGCGCCGTCCCTCGCCAGGAGGAAGCAGTTGCCTCCCGCGAGCCGGGGCTCGAAGGGAAAGCGGGCCTCGCCGTCCGGCCCGCTCGACCGGACCTCGAGCTTCTGGTGCCGCTCGCGCCAGTTCTTCTTCCAGAGGGCGACCGCCACGCCCGGCTTCGGCCTCCCCGAGGCGCCCGACATCGTGCGGACCACGACGCCGCCGTCGTCGTCGGGCCGGACCGTCAGGACGAGGTCGGTCACGACGAAGTTCACTCCGATCACCTGGTTGCCGGATTCCCCGAAGCCCTCCTGCCTCGAGGCGGCCACGACCCAGAGGCCCGGGCTCTTCAGCGGCGGGAGCACGTAGGTCCGGTGGTCCTTGAAGTCCGGGGTCGGGGGGAGCTCGCTCTTCCACTCGACGTCGGCCCGCCGCGAGCCGAGGAGCGCGAGGACCTCCTTCTGGTCCGGGAGGAGGTTGTAGTCCGTCGCCGCCGACACGCGCGCCTCGAGGTCGACCGCGAAGGCCCGGAAGTGAAGGGCCGTCAGGTTGCGGTGCGTCACCCGGATCGACCGCTTCCCGGCGGCGTCGCTCGCCATCGACTCGATCCTCCAGGAGGGCTCCTCGATCGACGCCACGATGGACCGGCACCGCTTGCCGCCAGGGGAATCGGGGTAGGCCTTCACCCCCTCCCCGGCGATCGACCGGGCGCGGACGAGATTGCCCGGGACGCTCGCGCCCCTCACCAGGTCCGCCAGCTCCGCCTGCCCCATCGCCCACCAGGAGACGGAGCGGAACGGACCCAGCTGCCGCTCGAGCTCCTTCCGCACCACCTTGCGGTCGTGTCCGTCCGTGAACGCCGCGTTCAGCCTCCGCGTCCGTTCGAGCAGCGCCTCCAGCTCGGCCTCTTTCCTGCCGGCGTCCCGGTGCCAGCTGGCGAGGTCGACCAGGACCGCGGTCACCTTCCGCAGCGGGTGGACCGCCGGGTCGTCCAGCTTGCCCGGGTCCGCGCCACCCTCCCCCTTCGCCAGCTGGCCGGCGTCCAGCCGGTAGACCTCGTTGGACTCCTCCGGACGCCACCCGCTCGTGTCGGCGAGGAAGTCGGCGAACAGGTACGTCACCGAGTCGCGGAGCGTCGGCCGCACCCCGGCCGGGTAGGTGTTCGGCTGGATGAAGTCGGGCAGGCGGGAGGCCGGCTCGCCCCCGAACGCCTCCCGGCGGCTCCAGACGTCGACGAAGGCCCGTCCCGCTTCCGCCCAGATCTGGTCGCGCGTCCACGCCTTCAGGTCCACGACCCCCTTCGTCTCGACCCGCTCCCGCTTGCCGATCTCCCAGCCGTAGGTCCTGACGTAGTTGACGAGCGACTGAGCATAGAAGAGGTCGAGCGCCGCCCGGTTCAGGGCCCCCTCCGGCCACGGCTCGTCCTTCAGGAACCGGACCGACGTCTCGTACCCGTGGAGGGCGGTCCGGAGCTGGACCTCTCGGATCAGGGCCTTCGTCCACTCTTCCCCGTTCCCCGCCGCCCGGGCCGCCTTCCTGATCCCCTCGAGGGCCGCGCGAGCCTCCTCGAGCTTCTGTTCACCCTCGAGCCGATCGACCTCTTTCCACGCCGGCGTCTTCACGGCAACCACTCCTTTGGCCTCGGGCCCCTTCGGGGAACCGACCTTCTGTTCCATCCCCGCGCCGGCACCGGCCAGGAGCGTCGCGGCGGTCAACGTCACAAGGGCGGCAAATGCGACAAGAAGGCGCGAAGGGCTCTTCATGTCCGAAGCATATGGCACCTTCTTTTCGCTCTGGCGTTAACCACGCACGACC
>CAIMWE010000112.1 GCA_903845115.1 uncultured Acidobacteriota bacterium
GGGTGTTCAACGACCAGAGGACGAACGACGGCTCGTACGTCGGGGCGATTCCGGTCTCCTCGCTCGTCTCGGCGGTCGGGGTGCCGACCGTGGTGGAGTCGAGCGTCTTCCAGAGCGAGCTGGTGGTCGCGAGCGGGTCGGACAAGGCGGCGAGCGCCTATCTCCACTACGTCGAGTCGCTGGCCGATCCGAAGGGGGACACCGGCTGGTTCGAGGTCGCCCTTGCGCCGTACGAGCAGAAGATCGTCCCGAACGTCATCGACTACCTCAGGCAGGCTGGGGCGACGATCGGCCCGAGGGGACCGATCCGCGCCGGGTACCTCCAGGTGGCGTTCACGAGCCTCTCGGGGGAGGCGCCGGGAGCAGCCGGAGTCCGGACCTCGTCGCCGGCCGCGACCGGGGGGGAGTACGGCGTCTACTACCCCGGATCGGCGATGACGGGGACGGCGCGGGACGCGTGGATCTTCGGGCTGCAGCAGGGGTCTAGCGCGCGGTCGAATCTGGCCATCGCGAACGCCGGGATCGACGGCGCGGACATCGACGTGCGGCTGCAGCTCTTCGACGGGACGACGGGCCGGATGGTCTCGGAGGAGACGCTCCCGACGCTCAAGCCGAGGGACTGGTACCAGAAGAACGCGGCCCTCGGCTCGGTGCAGAACGGCTACTGCCGCCTGACGGTGGTGAAGGGAACCGACGCGTTCCTGGCGTACGGCGTCGTCAACGACGGCGCGGACGCGGCGTCGGGGACGAACGACGGGTCGTACGTCGCCATGGAGCCGGTCGTGGTCCCCATCCCGGGGCCGAACGAGGTGACGGTGACGCTCCCGGGGAAAGTCCCGCTGACGCTGGTGAAGATCCAGGCGGGGACGTTCCAGATGGGGTCGCCGACGACGGAACGGAGCCGTGGCTCGGGTGGCTCGAACGAGACGCTGCACACGGTGACGCTCTCGAAGGCCTACTACGTTGGGAAGTACCTCGTGACGCAGGAGCAGTGGACGGCAGTCATCGGAACCAACCCGAGCGCCAGCAAGAATTGCGGGCCAGCCTGTCCGGTCGAGAGCGTCTCGTGGGACGACATCCGGGGCGCGGGGGGGTTCATCGACAAGCTGAACGCGTACCTGACATCGACGGGGCAGGAGGGGGCGGGGAAGTTCCGGCTGCCGACGGAGGCGGAGTGGGAGCGTGCGGCGCGTGGCGGGACGCAGACGAGGTTCTCGTTCGGGGACGCGCTGGCGAGTTCCGACAGCTGCTCCGCGAATGCCGCGGCGGATCCCTACGTCTGGTGGTGCTACAACTCCGGCTACGCGGTTCATCCCGTTGGAATGAAGGCGGCGAACCCGTACGGGCTCTTCGACGTCCACGGGAACGTCAACGAGAGAGTGGAGGACTGGTACGGGGCGTTTCCGCCTGGATCCGTCACGGACCCGGCGGGCCCCTCGACGGGCACGGAGCGGGTGGCACGGGGCGGCAGCTTACTGTTCGACCTGGGCCACGCCCGCTCCGCCGCGCGCTCGTCCGACGCGCCGAACGTCAGGTGGGCTACCGTCGGCTTCCGCCTCGCCAGGACGGAGTGATGCGAGGCTCTTGCCGGCCTCTTTCGCCCGCGAGGAAGAACGGGGTGGGCAGGACGCCCGCCCCGCTCTCGACATGACGACGATCGATCCCGAGCGACCGGTTCGAGCCCGAACCGGCGCCGAGCTGAAATTCCAGCTGTATTCGCGAGAAGGAGGGTTCCCGATGCGTTTGAGATCGTCATCCGGAGAGTGCGCAAGGGAGAGGAAGAAGACGGATCTGGGCCTGACGGCCGGAGTCGTCTTCGCGGCGCTGTTGCTGGCCACGGGCTGCTCGTCCCTGATCCCGACGGCGCGGATCACGGACATGGTCCAGGGGCGCACGCTCGACGTGAAATTCCCCACCTGGTCCCAGGGTGGGTCCGTCACCGGGACGGCGAGCGACGGGGAGGTGTTCTCCGGGAACTGCTCCAGGATCCCGGTCAACCTGACGGGGGAGGAGCTCCTCTTGAAGTTGATCGGCGGCGTGGCGGCCGAAGCCGGCAACGCGGCGGCGAACAAGGGCTACTTCCAGCTCGCGGGGAGCATGAACTCGATCTCCAACCGGGAGGAGTACGAGGCCACGCTGGCCGGCAACCAGGGAACGGTGATCGACCTCGTCTTCGCGGTCGACTCGAAGACGGGGCACGGCACCGGCCAGGGCAAGGACAACAAGGGCAACCACTACAAGGTGCAGATGTAGCGGATCGGGAGCGGGAACGGCGGAAGGCCCGGCGCCGCCGAAGGAGCCCGGGCGGGAGGACGTGGAAGGGCTGAAGACGCCTTCACCAGCAGGAGCTCTTGCCTGGCCAGGTCGAGGTGGCGAGTTGCGCCGAACGGACATTCCAACGGTACTTGCGATGAGGAGGATCCCCGTGCGAAGGACGTCATCCGTGGTGACCCTGGCGGCCGTCGTCCTGGCGGTCGTCGCCGCTCTCCTTCCCTGGAGACTCGAGGCGCAGGCGAGCTCGGGCTGGGTGAACCGCGAAGGCTGCTGGTGCGGCTACGAGACCGGGATGCCGCGAGACCTCGTCATTCGCGGCAAGTCGAGCACGGCCTCGATGAAGCAGGCGGCGGCCGACGCGATCAACCAGTGGAACCGGTACGCGAAGGTGCTCAACGTGACCGTCGACACGACGGAGACCCTCGGGAAGCTCGGGAACGGGGTCGACGAGGTGAACGTCTTCATCAGCCCGGCCGACTCCCTCACCGTCTACGGGACCTCGCTGGAGCCCGGCGTCTTCGGGGTGTCCGTGAGCACGCCCGAGGCGAACTTCGGAGACTTCAACGGGTGCAGGGACTACGAGAGCAAGGGGTGCGGTCCGTTCACCGAGGCCGACGTCGTCCTGAACGGGGGGTTCGACAGCGGCTGGACGGACGACTGGTTCGGCTTCAACGACCAGGGCAGCGGCGACCCGGGGGTCGTCCACTCCACCGCGACGCACGAGGTCGGGCACTCCCTCGGGCTCCACCACGTCTTCGGCCTCCCGGCCCCGGCGACGACGTCGTTCTCGATCATGAACTACGGCAACCACGACGCGCGCAAGTGGGTCACCCGGATGGACGCGAACACCATCCGGGCCGAGTACGCCAACCAGGCCGTCACGCTGACCGACGTCGGGGTCTTCGCGTTCAAGTACGGCAACGGCCAAGCGGCCTATTCCTACTCCACGCTCGGCGCCTCCTCGGTCGTCCCCGGGGCCCGGTTCGCCCTCGACGGGTGGTCGCTGGAGAACATCGGGACGGCTGCCGCCTCGGCCGTCGTCGTTCGCTTCTACGCGTGGCCGGCCGGGAGCCGGAAGTACCCCGAGCCATCCGACGTCCCGCTCGGCTCCGTCACCTTCGCCAGCGTCCCGGTCAGCACGCACGCCGAGTACTCGGGGACCCCGCTCACGGTCCCGGCCGGGACGGCGGCCGGGGAGTACAACGTCGGGGCGATCGTCACCGTGGGCGGGGCCGAGGACTCGCCCTGGGTGGCGGGAAAGCCGAACAACAACCGCTTCACGGTGGGGCACA
>CAIMWE010000113.1 GCA_903845115.1 uncultured Acidobacteriota bacterium
AAGAGGGCTTTCTCGACTGCAACCCGGCCGCCCCGGCGCTCTTCGGCTGCGCGACCCGGAAAGATCTTCGCGCGAGACACCCTGCTTTCTTCTCTCCCCCGCTGCAGCCGGACGGCACGGATTCCCTGACGGGAGCCAACCAGCACATCGCGACGGCCCTGGAAGATGGCAGCCACCATTTCGAGTGGATTCATCAGCGTGCCGACACCGGCAAACTCTTCTCCGCCGATGTGCTGCTCAACGCCATGGAGCTGGATGGCAAACCGGTGCTGCAGGCGGTGGTCCGCGACATCACCAGGCGCAAGTCGGCGGAAACGGAGCTGCAGGCCAAGACAGCCTTGCTCGAGGCGCAGATGCACGCCTCTCTCGACGGAATCCTGGTGGTCGACGAGAAGCAGAAGCGGGTGCTCGTAAACCAGCGAATCATCGAGCTGTTCGATGTCCCCCGGAATGTTCTGGAGGACGAGCACGACCGAGCGTTGCTCGAGCACATCGTCGGTTTGGCGAAATATCCCGAAAAGTTCCTGGAAAAGGTCCTGTTTCTTTACGATCATCAGAACGAGAGCAGCCGTGACGAGGTCGAATTCAAGAGCGGGATGGTTCTGGACAGGTTCTCCGGGCCTGTCCTGGGTCACGACGGGAAGAACTACGGGCGGATATGGACGTTTCGCGACATCACCGAGCGCAAGCGGGCGGAGAATATCCGGGACGAGGCCCTGAGCCGCCTCCAGAAGATCGCCAGCCGAGTGCCCGGGGTCGTCTTCCAGTTTCGCTTGCACCCCGACGGCACGAGCTGCGTGCCTTTCGCCAGCGACATCATCAACGAGATCTTTCGGCTCAGCCCCGAGCAGGTCCGGGAAGATGCCTCCGGGATCTTTGCAAGAGTTCACCCGGACGATCTGGCCGACTTCACCGCTGCCTTTCAGACATCGGCCCGAGACCTGTCTCTCTGGCAACACGAGTTCCGGCTGAAGTACGACGACGGCACGGTCCGCACGCTGGACGGCAACGCGGTACCGGAGCGAGAGGACGACGGTTCGGTGCTCTGGCACGGTTTCGTGACGGACATCACCGAGCGCAAGCGGGCGGAGGAGCTGAGGCTGACCTGCGCCAACCTGGAGCGTTCCAACAGGGAGCTGGAACAGTTCGCCTACGTCGCTTCCCACGACCTTCAGGAGCCTTTGCGCATGGTGTCGAGCTTCACCCAGCTCCTGGCGCGGCACTACCAGGGCCAGCTGGACGCCGAGGCCCACGAGTACATCGCCTTCGCGGTGGACGGCGCCAACAGGATGCAGAGCATGATCAACGACCTGCTGGCCTATTCCCGCGTGGAGACGCGTAGCAAGAAGCGCGAGCCGACCGATTTCAAGGCCGTCCTCGACCAGGCTCTCGCCAATTTGAGAGCCGCCATCGAGGCGAGCGGCGCCGTCGTGATCTCCGGTCCGCTCCCGGTGGTGATGGCCGACAGGTCGCAGATGATTCACCTGCTCCAGAACCTGATCGGCAATGCCATCAAGTTTCACGCCGGGAAGCCTCCCCGGGTTCACCTCTCCGCCGTTCAGGAGGGCGACGCCTGGGTCTTCCGCGTCCGCGACGAAGGGATCGGGATCGATCCCAGATACGCCGAGCGCATCTTTCAGATCTTTCAGCGGCTTCACACCCGCGAAGAGTACCCCGGCACAGGCATTGGCCTGGCCATTTGCAAGAGGATCGTGGAGCGCCACGCGGGTCGCATCTGGGTGGAGTCTCAGCTCGAGAAAGGTTCCTCGTTTTGCTTCACAATCCCTCTGGAAGGAGCGAGAGCATGATCGCGACCTCGTTTGGAAGGCCGATCGAAATTCTCCTGGTGGAGGACAACCCCGGGGACATACGTCTGACGCAGGAGACCTTGAGGGAATTCGAGCTGCGCAACCACATCAGCGTGGCGAAGAACGGCGAGGAGGCCATGGCGTTTCTGCGCCGCGAAGGCCCGTACGTCGACGCCGTTCACCCTGACATCATCCTGCTCGACCTGAACCTTCCGAAGAAGGACGGCCGCGAGGTGCTGGCGGAGATCAAAGCCGACGAGAAGCTGAGACGGATCCCCGTGGTCGTCCTGACGACCTCCAGCGCCGAGCAGGACGTCTTCAGAACGTACGATCTCCACGCGAACTGCTACATCACGAAGCCGGTCGACCTGGACCAATTCGGCGCCGTGATCCGGGCCCTGCAGGAGTTCTGGTTCAAGATCGTCAGACTTCCGACTGAATAGGGAGGGTCCATGTCATCCGAGCCCATCAGGGTCTTGTTGGTCGAAGACAGCGTCGGGGACGCCCGCCTGCTGTGCGAGGGCTTGCACGAATCGGCTCCCGAGCAGTTTCAGGTCAACCACGTCCGGCGGCTCAGCGAGGCGCTGGAGCACCTCTGGGTGGAGACCTACGACGTGGCGCTGCTGGACCTCGGGCTGCCGGACAGCCACGGCCTCGACACCTTGATCCTGACCCGAGCCCAGGCGCCCGGTGTCCCCATCGTGGTGCTGACGGGCTTTCAAGACGAGACGATGGCGATCGAGGCACTGAAGAATGGGGCTCAGGACTATCTGGTCAAAGGGGAGCTGGAGAGCAAGGTGCTGGCACGCACGCTGCGCCATGCCATGGCGCGCAAGGTGGCGGAGGATGCCATGTTGCGGCAGGGGCTTGCCGCGGCCAAGGCAGAAGAGCTGCAGCGCTCGCGACAGCGGCTGATCGCGGTGCAGGAACGCGTGCGCCGGGACATCGCTGCGCAGCTGCAAGAGGGCGTTCGTGAGAAGCTTCTCCTCCTGAAGGGTCTCCTGCAAGCGTTCTCGAAAGAGATCAGCCCCGCGTCGGAGACCTTTAGGCTCCCGAGCGATTCGATCGACAGCCTGACCCTCGAGATCGAGCGACAGGTCGGCCTCCTCAGCAGTCAGCTCTATCCCGCGATACTCGGCCGAGGGCTCGTGCCCACTTTTCAGTCTCTGATGGACCGGTTCGTCGGGCTGGTCGCCATCGAGCTGGAGCTGGACGAGGAGCTCGTGAGAAGGGAGCTGGCGGACAGCAACTCGGTCCTGGATCAGGTGGGCCTGACGGTCTACCGGATCGCCGAGGAGGCCCTGACCAACGTGGTGAAGCATTCCCATGCGAGCCAGGTCTCAGTACGGCTGGACCCGCCTCGAGCAGGGTGGTTACGTCTGACGGTGCGAGACAACGGAGACGGCTTCGACGTGAAGAGCACTCCTCTTGGGCTGGGGATGGCCACCATGAGGGACTACGCCGGGGCCGAGGGAGGGGAGTGTGTGGTCCAGAGCTCGCCGGGCGGCGGCACGGTGGTGACAGCGCTCCTGCCTCTCGTGCGACCTGGCGCGGCGCACCGGGAGGGGGAGTCCGAGAGAAAGGAGGCGAGCGATGGACATGGAAGCAGCGAGCTGCCCCTGGTGCCATAAGGAAGTAAGGGTGGAATCGGGGCGAAAGCGGCGCTACTCGTGCCCGTTCTGCAAGGACGAGTTCAACTTCGCCCCGAGTCCCGCCCCGGCGGCGGATCCGCCTCATTCCCCTCCGGCCGAGGTGGGACCGGGTCCGCCGTCGGACTTCGTGGAGACGCCCTTCGTCAAGGAGCTCGTGGACCGCACGCTGGTCTATCTCCAGCACGGGTTACACGTTCACCTCTCCGGTCCCGCAGGAAGCGGCAAGACCTCGACCGCTCTCCACGTCGCCCAGCTACTCGGCCGGCCAGTGGTCCTCATCCACGGGGATGACCAGATGGGCACCTCGGACCTGGTCGGGAAGGAGAGCGGCTACAAGCGAAGCTATACCCGCGACGAGTACGTTCATACGGTGCTCAAGGTCGAGGAGGAGTCCAAGCCCCTGTGGGTGGGAAAGGCCCTCACGGAGGCATGCCAAAATGGCTGCACGGTGGTGTACGACGAGTTCACGCGCTCGCGGCCCGAGGCCAACAACGTGCTGCTTTCGGTCCTGGAGGAGCGGGTCCTTCCTCTTCGCGGCGGGCACGTCGCCGTTCACCCCGACTTCCGGATCATCTTCACGAGCAATCCCGCCGACTACGCGGGGATTCACGGCGCCCAGGACGCTCTCCTGGATCGGATGGTCACGATCCTCCTGAGCGGGTTCGACCAGGACACCGAGGCCAGCATCACCCAGAAACACTCCGGGATGCCCCTGGTGGAGGTCGAGAGGATCGTCGCCCTGGTCCGGGCCTTCCGCGATGCGGGACTCAAGACCAGCAGCGCGAGCGTCCGGCCGGCGATCCTGATCTCGAGGATCTTGCGGGTGAGAGGCGGGCACGCCTTCGCCGAGAACCCGATCTTCATCCAGACCTGCCGGGATGTCCTCCTCTCCCAGGCGCGGCGCACCGGAACCACCCCCCAGGAGGACCAGCAGAACGAGCAGACCCTGTCGCGACTGATCCAGGAGATCTCCTCTGTGCCGCTGCCCATCGAGCCCCCTGCCATCGGGACGTCGGTCCTCGGTCTGAAGGACGGCAGCCTGATGGCAAAGCTGGGCGAAGACCGAGAGGTTCAGGAGCTTCTCATCCGGAAGATGCGGGAGATGGGGCTTGCCGAGCTGCTGCTCGCGAAAGTCTCGGCGGGCTGAGGTTTGGCGATTCGCAGCACTCTGAACGCAATGGATTCGGCAAGGGCCAGAAGAGTGCTGGCCGTCGGTGGGCCCTCGCAGGCCGAACGCCGGATCAGGATCGATCACGAACGCCGGAGCAGGCGCTGGCTCTGCTCGGAGCGCTCCGACGATCGTCTCGCAGCCTCTCGCACGCAGTGCGGGCCGGGGCTCGGGATCCAGGCGGAGCCAAGCTTCCCGCTCCGCCGCGGCGGGGAACCTCGAGAGGTGCAGGCGAATGGACAATCCCGTCTGTACACTCTAGACAAGCTCCCTTTTCATCAGACGAGACGAGGAGGTTCTTGATGGGTGCCATCAACGATGAGCCAGAGGGACAAGCTCGCCACGACTCCCACGAGGGAGCCACGACGGTCGTTAGCTGCTCCTTCTGCCGCGGCACCGGGACAGATCCCTTCGGCGTCATGTCTTGGATTTCGAGCTGTTGTGTCTGCGGTGGCAAAGGAAAGCTTCGGATCCCGGTACCGTACCGGAGTTGCCCCCACTGCCAGAAAACCGGAGCCGTCAAGACCTTCACCTGCGGGGTGTGCCGGGGCACCGGCTATCTGGCCATGCCTGCCGGTCCCACCGTCGCGTGCCCAGAGTGCCGGGGGACGGGGGACGCCGCCGGGGCTCCGGCCCTCGCATGCCTGAGGTGCGGCGGCCACGGACTAGTTCCCGCCGGGTCGAGTGGGGTCAGGTCTTGAGGTTGTAGGTTACCGACCGAGGGAATCAAAGTGCGGCCGGACCACGCTCCGCTCCATCACGATCGACGGAGTCGAGGTGGAGCCCTCCGAGGGCTTCACCCAGCTGCACACCGAGGTGACTCACCGAGACCTACAGGCGAACGCTCCGTGGGGAGGGGTTCGGCATCGCCGGCGCCCGCCCGGACAGAATCAAGGAGGGGGAGAGTGGAACCATGAGGCACAAGGCTCTGGCCGGGACGTTCGTCCTCGCCATTCTCGTCGGTGGCTCGCTGCCGGCGGCCGCCATGCAGATCTTCGTCAAGACCCTCGCCGGCAAGACGATCACGCTCGACGTCGAGCCGAGCGACTCGATCGAGAACGTGAAGGTGAAGATCGAGGACAAGGAGGGGATCCCCTATTCCAGGCAGCGGCTCATCTTTGCCGGGAAGGTTCTCGAGGACGGCCGGACCCTCTCGGACTACAACATCCAGAAGGAGTCGACGCTCCATCTCATCGTGATCCCGTCGGTCACCTCGATCAGCCCGGCGTCCGGCCCGACGTCCGGCGGGACGCCGGTGACGATCACGGGAAACTGGTTCGTCACCGGAGCCACGGTGACGATCGGCGGAGCGCCCGCGACGGACGTGGCCGTGCTGGGCGCCACCTCCATCACCGCGAAGACTCCCGCCGGGACCGAGGGGCCCCGGGACGTGGTCGTGGCCAACGCCGACGCCGGGACGACCACCCTCGCCGGCGGCTTCACCTACCGGGCCGAGACCAACAACGTTCCCACGCTCTCCGAGTGGAGCCTGGCGGCCCTCGCCGGCCTCCTCGCGCTGTCCGGCTTCGCTTGCCTTCGCCGGGGCTGAAGAAGAACGGGGTCGGGTCTCTGCTCGGCGGTTCTTCGTCGACCCGGACCCAAGTTCATAGAGTAGAGACCTGCCCTTCCGGCCCCGGAAATAGGGTGACAATGCCACCGTGCCGATCGACCTCTACGAGGAGAGCCTGGCCGTCTTCAAGAGACTGGAGGCGGCCGGTGTCGCCTACGCGGTGGCCGGCGCCTTTGCCGTCGCGTTTCACGGCGTGGCGCGGGCAACGACCGACATCGACATCCTGGTCGATCCCGGGGAGCTCGAGCGGGCGCTTCGAGCGGCGCGCGAGCTGGGCTTCGACGTCGAGGCCCTCCCGATGACGTTCGCGGACGGGATGGAGGTCCGGCGGGTGACGAAGATCGCCGGAAACGACGCCCTCACGCTCGACTTCCTGCTCGCCCGCGGGCCGCTGGAGGCCGTCCTCCGGGAGCGCATCGGCGTCGAGACCCTCGCCGGAATTGTCAGCGTGGTCAGCCGGGACGGACTCATCCGGATGAAGGCGTGGGCAGGCAGGCCCCAGGACCTCGCCGACATCGCGCGGCTTCGGGATCTCGACCGATGAAGCCGCCCGAGGAGGTCACCAGACGCTGGAAGGAGCTGGCGCGCCTCTCGGACCTGACCGCCGGGCGGCGCCTCGCGACGAAGGTGTCGATGTCTCCCGAGGCGGTCTCCCGCCGTCTTCGCCAGGTCGAGGAGCTGCGGCGCACCTGCCTCGCGTTCGCGAAACGGCCTGGCGCCGCGTAGAGGAACGGCCTTCTTCCCGCCTGGCCAGATGGCCGGGCGGGGTCGGGGTCCGGCAGAGGCTCGACTCGTGCCGCGGCCCCCCCGATCGCAGTTCCAGCCCCGTTTCGGCTTTCGGCCCGGCCGCGGACGGAAATCAGGCCTTCTGATCGTGATCTTCGACGCTGCCTGACGCCGCGACCTCGCACAAGCGCTCGAGGAACCCCGCGAGGATCGCCGCCCGTTCTTCCGGCGGGTAGCCGGTCCGCCGCCAGGTGACGGTGAGAGAGGCTGGAGCAGCCCCTGTCACGAGCCCGAACGCGAGGGGGCAGACCGGCCCGGCCGGCACGAAGCGGCGGAATCCGCTCACCTGCAGCTCCCCCATCGACCGCAGACAGCCGTCCGGCAGCCGCTGATTGGAGATTCCGGCCGAGAGGACGTAGTTTCTCCGCAGGAACGCCGTCTCGCTCCCCTGCCGGAGCAGGGGCCGGAGCGCATTCGCGGCCAGGGCCTCCAGCTCGCCCTGGCCGGTCCGGCCCGGCGCCTTCCGACGTCTCGTCTGACCGGCGATCCGGCGGACCAGCGATTCGAATTCCCGGTCTTCGCCCGGCGAGACGAAGACGGGAAAGTGGTCGAGGGCGAACGAGGAGCGCTCGCCGTCCGGCCGGTATTTCCGGGTGTCGATCACGGAGCCCAGCGCGACCTGGCTGCGGCGCCGGTCGACGCGGCCCGGCGTCGCCTCCCCGATCGACCGGGCGAGGGAGGCCAGGAGCAGGTCGTGCAGCGTCACCCCTCGCCGTCTCGCGGCGGCGAGAAGTCCGGCGATCGTGCCCGGGGGGAGCGGGAGGATCCGCGCTTCGACGCGAAGGTCGTCGCGGGCTCCGCACGACGGGGAGAGGACCCGGCGCATCCGGATCAGGTCGGCGACGGAGCCGGCCACCCTCCCGAGTATCCGCGCGGCCCCTCCCACGGTCCCGAGAGCCGCAGGTCCTTCCTGCCGGCGCGTCAGGTCCGGGGACGGGAAAGACGGGGCGCCGGCGCTCCCGGCCAGGAGGGCTCCGAGGCGGCGCGCCGACGAGAAGCCATCCGCCGCCCAGTGGTCCCAGACGAGCCCCACGCGGTGCATTCCGCCCGAGGGGAGGACGAAGAGCCGGAACGGTCCCGCCGGAGCCGGAGGGAACGGGGCGTTCAGCTCCCGGACCGCGACCCGCTCCAGGGCGGCCAGCGGCGGCTCGCCCGGGGCCTCGGCCTCGATCGACAGCGGTGCGTCGCCCACCTCGGCGAGACGGGCGACGTCGAGGGGCCCTTCGACGTCGGCCACGTCCACCGCGTTGTACGGATGGAATTCCGCCCACCCGAGCATCAGGCGCTGAAGGGGCCCGAGCAAGCGGCCCGAAGGCTCCTCTCTCACTAAGTACCCCGCTCCCCAAATACGATGACGTGCGTTCGGAGCGCCGCGCGGCCAGATGCGAGGCGTCGCGACGAACGTGGCTGTCCGACCTCGGAGGAGCGACAACAAAGCAGATGGCCGCGCGCCGCCCGAACCCGAAGGGCGCAAGGCGGCTGCGGGCGATTTCTGCGTTGCGCCTCCTCGGCGGAAAGCCAACTCCAGCCTGCGTCGGCGCGCCTTGAAAGCGCCTCGCAGGCGCCATGCGCGCACGTCACCGCATTTGTGGAGCGGGGTACCAAGGGCCTCAGAGCGACAGGCTCATCCCGCCGTCCACCACCACGGTCTGGCCCGTGACGAAGGCCGCGAGGGGGCTCGCGAGAAAGAGGACGACGGAGGCGACGTCCCCGGGAGACGCCAGGCGGCCCGCCGGCGTCCGGTCGAGCGCGGCGGCGAGCAGGCGGTCGGCGTGCGGGTGGGCGCGGATCGTCTCCGAGTCGACGACACCGGCGGAGACGGCATTCACGGTGACTCCCCGGGGGCCCAGCTCGACCGCGAGGGAGCGGACGAGCGCCTCGAGGGCCGCCTTCGACGGACCGATCGCCCCGTACTCGGGGACGACGCGCGCGCTCCCGAGGGACGAGATCGCCACGATCCGGCCCCCTTCCGCCGGGAAGAGCTCCGCCGCGGCCTGGGCGGCCGTCAGGAAGGCGCGGGCGTTGACGCCGAGCGTCAGGTCCCACTGGTTCGGCCTCACCTCCAGCGCGGGCTTGAACGAGCCGAGCGCGGCGCTGTGGACGAGGACGTCGAGCGCCCCCGAGGCGCCCGCCTCCGCCACCAGGGCACGAGCCTCCTCGGGCCGAACGAGGTTCGCGCGGAAGGCGCGGGCCTTCCCCCCGCGGCCCTCGATCGTCCGCACCGTCGCGAGGGCCGCGGCCTCGTTCTCGCGGTAGCCCACCACGACCTCCGCGCCCGCCTCGGCGAAGCGGCACGCGATCGCCGCCCCGATCCCGCGGGAGCCTCCCGTGACCAGGACGCGCCGGCCCGTGAAGTCGAGCGGCGGCCGGGACTCCCCATCGCTCATCGAAACGCCTCCTCGAGGTCTTTCCGCGTGTAGGTCTCCTCGGCCCCGTCCGGCCGGCTCCGCCACCGCCAGTGGATCCACCGCCACTGGGCTGGATCATCGCGCACCCACGATTCCCAGAGCGCCGCGATCTCCCGCGTCAGCGGCACGATCGCCTCGTGCCCGGTCTCGCCGCGGGCGGCCGGGTCGATGAACGCGAGCCGGTAGAGGAACTTCTCCCCCCGCCGGACGGCGGCGCCCAGCACGATGGGCGCACCGGTCTTGAGGGAGAGGAGAGCCGGGGTCTTCCGCGTCGAGGCGAGCCGCCCGAAGAAGGGGACGAACGGCCCCCGCTTCCCGCCGTTCTCGTCGAGGAGCAGCGCGACGCTTTCCCCCGACCTCAGGCGCGAGAGCGCTTCCGGCACGGCCCCCATCTTCTCGATCCACTGCGACGGGTCGGAGAGGCGGAGGCGCCGGACGAGGGCGTTCAGGAACGGGTTGTCGACCCGCCGGGCGATCGCGGCCCCGCCCAGGCCGGTCCGGAGCGCGAGGATCATCGTCGCGATCTCCCAGGAACCCAGGTGCCCGGTGACGAAGATCTTCGGCCGGGGATCGGCCAGGATCGCCCGCTCCAGATCCGGACGCTCGGCCTCGTAGAGGCGCTCCCACCCGGGCGGGCCGGTCTTGAGGCGGCGCGAGAACTGGATCCCCTCGGCCAGGCTGTGTCCGAGGTTCGCGAATACCTCGCCGGTCATCCGGCGGGCGAGGCCGCGAGACATGGCGGATCCGTACGCGCGGCGCAGGTTGATCATCGCCACCCTCCGGCCGAGCGGCCAGAAGAGCCCGGCGATCCGTCCGTAGAAGGCCCCCAGCCGCTCCGCCGCCCGCCAGGGAAGGCCCCAGAGCGGGAAGGCGACCGGAACGACGACGAGCGTCAGGAAGAGGTCGCGGGCCAGCAGGAGCGCCCGCGCCGCCCTTGCAATCACGCGGGGCTCTCCGGCGGGACACGCCGGAACCCGGACGCGAGCGACAGCAAGCCGAGGAAGAGGAGGGCGTGCGCCAGGTAGGCCGCCACGCTCACGGCGAGTCGCCACGGCTCGACGAGATACGGCCTGAGGTAGACGTTGAGGAGGACGACGACGCCGCAGAAGGCCACGAGGCCGGCCGCCGCGTCGAAGAGGAACCAGGAGGGGTCCCGGCGCTCCCGGGCGACGCCTGCCGCGGCGAGGATCACCAGGAGGGCACCGAGGAAGAGGGGAACGACGGTGACGATCCACCCGACGACCAGGGAGGAGCGAGGGAAGAGAATCTCGGGAACCCGATGGAGCCACCCGGTGGCCGCGTCGACCCCGTAGACCGCCATGCCTGCCGAGAGGACGAGGAGGCGCCACCGCTCTCGAGCCGTGGCCGTCCTGTCGAAGGCCGCCGTCCCGCCGAGGCCGGCGGCGGCGGCCGACTTCAGCACGACGAGGAGAGCGGGGACGCTCCAGGGACCGGCGAAGTCGAGGAGCGGCCTCGAACGGAGCGTGCAGGCGAGAGCGACGACCACCAGGTCCGCGCTGAGCAGGGCCAGGAGGAGACGGCGCGACGCCAGCTCCCGGAGCGCCTTGCGGACCGGGAAGGCCCCCGTCCGCCGGGCCACCAGGACGAGGAGCGCGGCCTGGAGGCAGGGGACGAGCAGGGTCTGGGCCACCGCCCCGAGCGTCAGGTCAAGGTGCCGGAACGCGAGGGCCGAGGTGCCGAACCGGCCAACGAGACAGGCCGCCCCCAGGACCGCCCAGAAGAGCAGGAAGCGCTTCAAGATGCCTCCGGGCGGCCGACCGCCGCGAGCGCGCTCTTCCTCGCGAGGGCCAGGCGCTCGCCGAGCGCGGCGAGGAGGGGGGCGCTCTCCCCGTGCCGCGGCGGCCTCTCCAGGACGATCGGCTCGCCGCAGACGAATGCGGCCCGCGTGAACGGAAGAGGGAGGAAGATGCCGGACCAGGAGCTCCCGAAGACGATCGCCCGCTTCGCGGCGGCGCCCACGGGAATCACGGGACGCCCCGTGCGTCCCCCGCAGAAGAGGGCTCCCCCCTTGGGGACGCCCGTCGGCCCCAGGGGGCCGTCGACGACGAGGGCGGTCGGGATCGGCGTGGCGTCCAGCTCCTTCACCAGCTTCGCGAGGGCCTCGCTCCCTCCCCGGCGGCTGGAGCCCCGGACGATCGTGCAGCCGATGGCCTCCCCCGCCGCCGTCGCCCAGTCCCCGTCCCGCCCCAGCGCCACGAGCACCGTGAACGGGGTGTGGCGGACCATGTGCGCCAGCACCAGGAGGTCCCGCTCGCAGATCGCGAAGAGCTGCCGCCCGAAGACGAACTCCTCTGGGGCCACCGCCGTCCCGTCGGGCATCAGGATGGTCACCCTCAGCGTCCCGAGCCAGACGGCGTAGGCCCGGGCCAGGAGCGCGAAGAAGCGGCAGGCGAGAGTCACCGGCTATCCCCCGTGGGCCCTGAGAACGAGGCTCGCGCACTGTCCCCCGAACGCGAACGAGCTGGAGAGGGCCACCGGCACCGCCCGCCGTCTCGCGCACCCCGGCACGTAGTCGAGATCGCACTCGGGGTCCGGATGCTCCAGGTTGGCCGTCGGGTGGATCAGCCCCTCGTGGACCGTCATCGCCGTCACGATCGCCTCCACGGCGCCCGCCGCCACGGTCAGGTGGCCGATCATCGATTTCGTGGAGCTGATCGGGACCGCCGGTGCGGCCGCCCCCAGGAACGCGCGGAGGGCTGTCGTCTCGATCCGGTCGTTCGCGACCGTCGAGGTGCCGTGCGCGTTGACGTAGGCGACCTCCTCCGGGGCGATCCCCGCGTCGACCGCGGCTCTCCTCATCGCCGCGATCGCCCCCCGCCCCTCCGGGTGGGGATCCGTGACCCGGTACGCGTCGTCCGCCGACCCGAACCCGGCGACCTCCGCCCAGACGCGCGCCCCCCGCTCGAGCGCCCTCTCGCGCTCCTCGAGAACCAGGAATCCGGCCCCCTCGCCCAGGACGAATCCGTCCCGTCCGGCGTCGAACGGCCGGCTCGCCTCGCCGGGGGCGCCGTTTCGCCGGGAGAGGGCTCCGAGCAGGCAGAACGAGGCCAGGCCCATCGGGTAGATCTCGGAGTCGGCACCGCCGACCAGGACGGCGTCGGCGCGCCCCATCCGGATCCAGCGGGTGGCGTCCCCGATCGCCTGGGTCCCGGCCGCGCACGCGGTCATCACCGCCATGGCCGGCCCGGAGAAGCGGAAATGCCTGGCGAGGAGGGCCGGCACCGAGCCGGGCGTCCTCCTCTCGGGGGCCCGTTCCTTCACGACGGCCCGGAACGTCCGCGCGAAGGCCTCCCGGTCGAACGTCTCCGACCCGGCCGGCCGGGCCGCCGCGCAGGAAGCGAAGACCTCCTCGTGGTCGTAGCAGCCGAGGCCGGTCGCGGCGAGGACGCCGACGCGCCTCGGGTCGAGGGGCCCGCGGAGGAGACCGGAGTCCAGAACGGCGCCGTTCGCCGCGGAGAGGGCGAACCGCGAGATGCGGTCCAGCCGGACCCCGCCGTCCTCCACGCGCTCCTCCACCTCGGCCGCGATCCGCGTCGGGTAGGCCGCCGCGTCGAACCGGGTGATCGGCCCGACGGCCGAGCGCCCCTCGACGAGGTTCCGCCAGAGGGAGGGGAGGTCCGCGGCGCCGGGCGCCACCACCGCCATTCCCGTCACCACGACGCGACGCCGGCCGCTCTCTATGCCAGCCTCCGTTCGAGGTAGTCGACCACCGTCTGGACCGTGATCAGCCTCGGCAGGTCGGTCCGGCCCGGCTTCGGGGGGAGCCGGTCCCATCGGTAGTCCGGCATCCGCTCGCGGAGGGCGGCGACCGCCGCGTCGATCTCCTCCGGCCCCGGGTTCTTCTTCCCCACCGCCCCGACCCAGATCTCGTCGTCCGGGATCTCGATGCCGAAGGCCGACTCCAGCCGGAACGCGATGTCGAGGAAGTCGATCGACTCCGCCCCCAGGTCGTCGATGAGCGACGAGTGGAGCCCGACCTCTTCCGGCCTGTGGTCGAGCGCCTCCGCCACGGTGGCGATCACCTTCTCCCGGATCTCGTCGTGCGAAATGGTCACGGCGTCTCCCCCTGTCGCCGGACGGCGACGCTGGCGGCCTGGCCCGAATACCCGATCGAGGTGCAGAGGGCCCGTCCTGCCCCGGCCTGCGCGGCGAGCGACTTTACCAAAAGGACGAGGTCGATCGCCCCCGAAGCCCCGAGGGCGAAGCCCGTCCGCGGGCTGTACGCGTGGAGGGGGATCTCCCGCTCCCGCCCTGCCAGCGCGCGGGCGAGCCCGTCCCGTTCGGCCCCGTACGGCCGCCTGCTCAGCACGGAGGCGAGGCCGACCGCGTCGACCTCCCCGGGCCCTGTCCCGGCGGCCTCCAGGGCCTCCAGGACCGCCACCTCCACCGCGTCCCGCCCGCCGTCGTCCGACACGGAGCCGGCCGCTCCGTACCCGTCGATCAGCGCGTGGACCCGTGCGCCGCGCCGCTCCGCGCGGCCGGCTTCCTCGAGGAGCAGCATCCCCGCCCCCTCGCCGAACACGAACGGCCCCTCCCGCTCCGGGAACGCCTCGAAGAGCCCGGCCGCCTCGTACGCCCCGAAGACGAACGGGAGGGAGGCCGTCTCGGCCCCGCCGGTGACGACGAGATCGGCCTCCCCGGACTCGATCCACGCGCACCCCTCTCCCACCGCCTGCAGGCCGGCGACCCAGTCGGTCATGACCGTCGTGTTCGGGCCCTGCGCCCCCACCTGGATCGCGACGTGGGCGCTCACCATGTTGGGGAGGTTGATCAGCAGCCAGAGCGGATTGAGGCCCGCCAGCATCCGGGAGGCGAACCACGGGATCTCCTGGACGCTCCCGGGGGACCCCTCGCCGCGAAGGACTCCCGCGATCTCCTCCGCCATCAGGTCCGACCCGCTCGACCCGATCACGACGCCGACGCGGGCCGGCTCCGCGAGCGGACCGGCCAGCCCAGCGTCGGCGAGCGCCTCCCTCGCCGCGGCCACCGCGAAGCGGGTCCGGCGGTCGGTCAGCTTGAGGGCCTTCGGGATGGCGAAGTGAGCGCGGGGGTCGAATCCCGCCACCTCCCGCACCTCGGCCCGGGAGCCGCCGTACGGTCCCGCGGAGGGCGCGGGTCCGCCTCCCTCCGAGAGGGTGCGCCACGTCGCCTCGACACCGATCCCGAGCGGGGAGACCAGCCCGAGGCCCGTCACGGCCACCCGGCGGGGCCGGACGGTCAGCTCCTCTCCGGCCCGCCGGACAGTGCCCTCTCCAGGGCCGCCTCCAGGCGGGTGCAGCGCTCCTCGAGGTCACGGAGCTCGCGGCGCATCTCCGGGAGGTGAGGCAGCGTCACCAGCACGCGGCGCGCATGGGCCCGTGGAAGCGCGGGAGTGCCCAGCCACACACCCGACGGAAGGTCGCTCGGGACGCCGCACTGCGCCCCGACGACGACCCCGTCGCCGAGCGTCACGTGGTCGGCGATTCCGGCCTGGCCGGCCACGACGCAGAAGCGGCCCAGGGTGACGCTCCCCGCGATGCCGGCCTGGCCGACGAGGCAGCAGTGCTCGCCGATGCGGGTGTTGTGCCCGATCTGGACGAGGTTGTCGATCTTCGTCCCGTTCCCGATCCAGGTCGTCTCGAGCGTGGCCCGGTCGATCGCGCAGTTCGCCCCGATCTCCACGTCGTCCCCGACCGCGACTCCCCCCACCTGGGGGATCTTCACCTGGACTCCGGCCGCGTCCCGGTCGTAGCCGAACCCGTCGCTCCCGATCACCGTGCCGGCGTGGATCCTGACGCGGCGGCCGACGACCGTCCCCTCGTACAGGGTGACGTTGGGGAAGAGGATGCTCTCCTCTCCGACGATCACCCCTTCGCCGACGTACGCTCCCGCGTGGACCTCCGCCCTGGGACCGAGGCGGGCCCCGGCCTCGACGGTGGCTCCCGCCGCCACGAACGCCGTCGGGTCGACGTCGGCCCCAGGGTCCACGAACGCCCCGGCCTGGACGCCGCCCGCCCTGCCGCGCCCCGGATGGAACAGCGAGAGCAGGACCGTGAGCGCCCGCCTGGCATCCTTCACGCGGACGGTGTTCGGGGGGAGGCCCGGGAGCTCGACGGAGCGCCCGAGGACCAGCGCGGTAGCCCCGCACCTCGCAGGAGGACGCCTGGGGTCGACGAGGACCGCAAGGTCGCCTTCCCCCGCTTCCTCCGGGGCCCGGAGCCCGCGAAGGACGACGTCCCTCTCGCCGGTCAGCTCTCCCTGGACCGCGTCGGCAACCGACCCGAGCGTGTGCGCGATCTCCCTCATGTTCGGTTTCCGTCCTTCAGCGGGTCGCTCGCCGCGGCGCCGACGGGGAAGAGGCCGACCACCTGGCTTTGCCGTCCGGCCGCGGCGGCCGCCTCCGCGACGACCGCCCGGGCGACCTGCCCGAGGGTGTCGGCCTGGGAGAGCCTCTCCCGCATGCCGGCGAGGGCGGTCCTCATCGACTGCCTCCGCTCCGGCCGCGAGACCAGGTCCCACGCCTCTTTCTCGATCGCCTCCGCTCTCATGGCGCTCTGGCCGAACTCGGGCACGGTGGCCTCCCCGAGGACGAGGTTGGGGAGCGCGAGCGTCTCGGACTCCATCAGCCCGAGACGGATGGCCGTCCGGACGACGGTCTGCGTGAGCCATGCCACCCTGTAGGCGACGACCATCGGGATGCCGAGGAGAGCGGCCTCCAGGGTCGCCGTTCCCGACGCCGTCAGCAGGAGGTCGGACGCCCGCATCACATCGTGGCTTCCCTCCAGGACTTCCACCCGGTCCCCGAGCCCGCGGGAGCGGATCTCGGAACGGATCCTCTCCCCGTAGAGCGGCTCGGCGAGGGGGAGGAGGACCCTGAGCTCCCCGCGCCTCCGCGACAGGCCGGCGACGGCGTCGAGCAGCGCCCCCGCCAGCGAGCGGATCTCGTGGGCACGGCTCCCAGGCAACACGCCGATCACCAGGGCATCCTCGGGCAGGCCGATCCGCGCCCGGACCGCGGTCCGCTCTTCCGGCGTCGTCGGCGAGAGGACGTTGCAGAGGTAGTGCCCCACGAAGATCGTCCTGACGGGAGTCGCCCCGTAGAGGCGCTGCTCTTCGGGAAACGAGGAGAGGATCAGGTCGAAGCTCCTCGAGATGAACCGGGCGAACACCCCCCAGATCCAGACCTGGGGAGGGAAGTAGGAGATGGTCGTCACCCCCCGCGACCTGAGCCACCGGCCGAGGAGGACGTTGAAGACGTCGTTCCCGATCAAGACCGCCGCGTCGGGCCGGTCCCGCCGCACCCGGGCCCGGATCCGCCCGAGCGCGCGCCAGTGGGCCGGGAGCTTGGAGAACGCCTCGCTGACCCCGACGGTGCCGAGGTGGTTGGTGTCGAAGTCGATCGAGACGCCGGCCGCTTTCATGCGCGACCCGCCGACGCCGTAGAGGGAAGTCTCCGGGCGTTCCTCGAGGATCCGGGCGGCGAGGAGGGCCCCGACCACGTCCCCGGACACCTCTCCCGTCGAGAGGAAGATCCTCAGCGGCTCCGGTCTCACCGCGAGAGCCTATCTCCCGCTGCCCCCTTCAGCCGGGACCGGAGGCCGACGGCTCGCCTCGTGACGAGGAGAGCCCCGGTCTGGAGGGCGGGAACGACGAGCAGCCAGGCCAGGAGCTCGCCGGGCCGCGAGGGGGCGCACGGAAAGAGACCACCGGTGGCGAGCTGGCCCAGCAGGAACCCTCCCGCGACCACGAGCCAGATCTTGACCTCGTCAGGCACGGATCTCCCCTGGCGGGGCGTCCGCCGCAGGCGAGATGAGCCGGTCGAACGTCTCACGAGCCCAGGCGTCGAAGGCGGACGGCCCCTCCCCCCGAACGGCCGGCGGCTCGAAGAGGTGAAAGAGGAGCCTGGCGTCCGCGACCCTCTCTTCCCCGACCCGCGCCTCGGCCCGGATCTCGACGTCGTCGCCCCTCCGCGACCGCACGGTCGCCTCGAGGGTCAGGACCTCCAAGGGCCGGACGAGGCGGCGAAAGGTCGCCCGGTCGATGAGCGAGAGGAGCGGCCAGCGCGCGAGACCGGTCTCGCTGGCCAGCAACCACCCGCCCGCCTGACCCATCGCCTCCGTCAGCAGCACGCCCGGGACGACGGGAAAGCCCGGGAAGTGGTCGGCGAAGAACGTCTCGTCAGGAGAGAACGTCTTCGTGGCGACGGCGCGCTTCCCCGGCTCGAGCGTGAGGATGCGGTCGATCAGGACGAAACGCATGGTCGGCGGGGCCGGCAGCCCGACGAGACTCCGCGGCCGGCCCCCCGGTCTTGCCTAGATTCCGACGCTGAACCCGGTGCGCCGCAGCAGGAAGAGCCCGGCGCTGCAGAGCGTGAGCGTCATCGCCGCCAGACCCCACGAGGAGAGAGCGGGAACGGAGGCAAACGGGTCGTAGTCGGAGTCCGGCGCCATGCCGTCCGAGTCGAACAGCGTGCCCGGGGCCGCGCCGTTGAAGAGAGCCGGATCGACGACGATCCGGTCGTTCTTCCCGTCGCCGTTCGTGTCGGTGATCGGGATCCAGACCGGTCCCTGGGGCACCGGCGTCTCGGCTCCCATCCCAGTGGCGAGGATGAGCGCCTGCATCACGCCGAACCCGATCGTCACGAACTTCTGGTCCTTGTCGATGATGATCGGGATGTCGGTGGAAAAGCCGGGAATGCCGAACGGCGAGCCGTCCGGCTTGGTCCCGGCCAGCGAGATCCCGTGAGAGTAGTCCTTGGGACCGTGGGGGAACATCGTGAGGGTCCCGAACCCGTTCCCGCTGACGGCAGGCTGGATTCCCGTCTTCCCCTTCGGAAGCCCCTCCTGGAACGAGAACTGCGTGGCGTGCAGGAGACCCTGGGTAGCGCTGACGAGGACGTTCTGCTGCCGGCGAGAATCCGTCCTCGAAACTCCGTTGTACTTGCCTCCAGTGAGGACGGGG
>CAIMWE010000114.1 GCA_903845115.1 uncultured Acidobacteriota bacterium
GATCGGCCCGAGGGGACCGATCCGCGCCGGGTACCTGCAGGTGGCGTTCACGAGCCTGGAGGAGGAGACGCCGGGGTTCGCGGGGGCTCGCACCTCGTCGCCGGCCGCGACCGGGGGGGAGTACGGCGTCTATTACCCCGGATCGGCGATGGCGGGGACGGCGCGGGACGCGTGGATCTTCGGCCTGCAGCAGGGGGCGGGCGCGCGGTCGAACGTGGCCGTCTCGAACGCCGGCCTCGACGGCTCGGACATCGACGTCCGGCTGCAGCTCTTCGACGGGACGACGGGGCGGAAGGTCTCGGAGGAGACGCTCCCGACGCTGAAGCCGAGGGAGTGGTACCAAAAGAACTCGGTCCTCGGCTCGGTGCGGAACGGCTACTGCCGCCTGACGGTGGCGAAGGGGACCGACGCGTTCCTGGCGTACGGCGTCGTCAACGACGGCGCGGATGCGGCGTCGGGGACGAACGACGGGTCGTACGTCGTCATGGAGCCGGTCGTGGCCCCCACCCCGGAGCGGAACGAGGTGATCGCGAAGCTCGTGGCGGCGATGGTGAAGATCCCGGCGGGGGCGTTCCAGATGGGGTCGCCGGAGGCGGAACGGAGCCGTGGCTCGGACGAGACGCAGCACACGGTGACGCTGACCCAGGACTACTACGTGGCGAAGGTCCTGGTGACGCAGGAGCAGTGGCAGGCGGTGATGGGGACGCCGATGAGGACCTCTTGCGGGGAATTCGGCATCGGGGCGACCTATCCCGTCTACTGCGTCTCGTGGGACGACATCCGGGGGGCCGGGGGGTTCCTCGAGAAGCTGAACACGTACCTGGCCTGGACCGGGCACGAGGGAGCGTGGAAGTTCCGCCTGCCGACGGAGGCGGAGTGGGAACGGGCGGCGCGAGGGGGGACCGAGACGAGGTTCTCGTTCGGGGACGCGCTGGAGGGGAGCGACGGAACCGGGTCGAACACCGAGGCGCAGCCGTACGTCTGGTGGCGCTACAACTCGGACAGTGCGTCTCACCCGGTGGGGACGAAGGCGGCCAACCCGTACGGGCTCTTCGACATGCACGGACATCTGTGGGAGTGGGTCGAGGACTGGTACGGGGACTACCCGGCGGGGCCGGTGACGGATCCGGTGGGCCCCTCGACGGGCTCGAGACGCTCGATGCGGGGGGGCTCCTATTTCTACTCTCTCAGCCGGGCACGGTCGGCGAGTCGCCTCTCCGGAGAAACCTCCTATCGCAGCGTGAACTTCGGCTTCCGCCTCGCCAGGTCGCAGTGACGAGAGGCTCTGGCATCCCGACGGTATTTGCGATGAGGAGGATCCCCCATGCGAAGGACGTCATCCCTGGCGATCCTGGCGGCCGTCGTCCTGGCTTCGTCAGGTGAGTGAGGGAACGAAGATGAGACGCCTCGTCCTTCTCCTGGCGCTGGCCGGCGCCCTCCTTCCCTGGAGGCTCGAGGCGCAGGCGAATTCGGGGCAGGTGGACGGCGAAGGCTGCTGGTGCGGCTACATGACCGGTACGCCGCGGGAGCTCGTCGTCCGCGGAAAGCTGAGCACGGTGGCGATGAAGCAGGCGGCGGCCGACGCAATCGCGGAGTGGAACCGGTACGCGACGGTGGCGACCCTGACGGTCGATCCGGCCGAGAGCGTCGGCACGTACGGAAACGGGATCAACGAGGTGAACGTCCTCATCTCGGAGGCCGACGCGACGTCGCTCTACGGCTTCGCCCTCGACCCGTTGACCTGGGGCGTCTCCCTCGCGCGGCCGCGCGCCAACTTCTCCGGCAGCCCCACCTTCAACGACTGCAAGTACTACGCGAGCACGGGGTGCGGTCCGTTCTCCGAGGCCGACGTCCTGCTCAACGCCACGGTCGAAAACGGCTGGACGGACGACTGGCTCGCCTTCGGCCGGGACAGCTCTTCCTCGAACCCGGCGATGGTGCAACGCATCGTGACCCACGAGGTGGGGCACTCCCTGGGGCTTCACCACGTCTTCTCCGCTCGGGGAATGACGTCGTTCTCGGTGATGAACTACGCCGACGACGACGCGGGGAAGTGGGTGACGCGGATGGACGCGAACACCCTGCGGGCCGAGTACGTGAACGGGGCCGTCAGGCTGACCGACGTCGGGATCTTCCCGTTCCGCTACGACACCGGACAGTACGCACAGAATTACGCGACGCTCGGGGAGTCCTCGGTCGTTCGCGGCGGGACCCTGGCCCTGCACAGGTGGACGCTGGAGAACATCGGGACGGCCGCCGCCTCGGACGTCTCTGTCCGCTTCTACGCGTGGCCCGCCGGGAGCCGGAAGTACCCCGACCCGGCCGACGTCCCGCTCGGCTCCGTCACCTTCGCCAGCGTCCCGGTCAACACGCACGCCGAGTACTCGGGGACCCCGCTCACGGTCCCGGCCGGGATGGAGCCGGGGAAGTACAACGTCGGTGCGATCGTCCTCGTGGGCGGGGCGGAGGACTCGCCCTGGGTCGCCGGCAAGCCGAACAACAACCGCTTCGTCGTGGGGCACAACCCTTACCTGACCCTCACCGTCCTCTCGGAGCCGCCGCCGGTGGGTGTCGCGGCGTACTTCTGGTATGCCCCGGCCTCCCCGATGGCGGGGGACGTGGTCAGCTTCACCGACGGGTCGGTCGGAAGCCCCACGGGATGGTCCTGGGACTTCGGCGATCCGGCCTCGGGCGACCAGAACGCCTCGACGAAGCAGAACCCGACGCACGTCTTCTCCGGGCCCGGAGCGTTCTCCGTGAAGCTGACGGCGACCGGGCCGAGGAACCAGGACTCGCTCACGCACCTCGTGACGGTCGCCGGCGTCCCGCCGGGGATCACGGTCACGCGGCTCGTCCCGGTGGTCCTGGACGTGGGGGCCTCGCCCCGCTTCACGTCGGAGCTGACGCTCGCAAACCGCGGGAATACCCCGTCGACGCTGACGCTGCGGTACACGGCGGCGCCGAGTCTGGGGGCCACCGGGTCCGGGACGGTCACGGAGACGCTCGAGCCCGGTCTGCAGCTGATCGTGCCGGACGCGATCGCGTGGCTGCGCCAGAAGGGTCTGGCGATCCCTGCCTCGGGCGGACAGGGGGGGTCCCTTCGCGTCACGTTCACGAACCTCTCCTCCGAGGGTGCCGGGTACGCCGGGGCGCGAACGACGACGCCTTCTGGCGACGGGCGGTGCGGGCTCTCGTTTCCGGGGACGGACGTGAGGGACGCCTTCACCGGACCGGTGGTGGTCTCCGGGCTGAGGCAGGGGACGGCCGATCGGAGCAACCTGGCGGTCGTGAACGCGGGGACCACGTCGCCGATCACGGTGCGGGTGACGGTGAGCCCGGCCAGCGGGGGCAAGGGCGTCGCGCTGGCCGACCGCATCCTCCAGCCCGGGGAGTGGTACCAGTACAACTCGGTCCTGACCGCCGGGCCGTGGGCGGAGGGGAAGGCGATCGTCGAGCGGGTTTCCGGGACGGAGCCGTTCCTGGCGTACGGGGTGTTCAACGACCAGCAGACGAACGACGGGTCGTACGTCGGGGGGATCGCGGTGTCCGGCGTCAAGTCGGCGCTGGGGGTGCCGTCGGTCGTGGAGTCGAGCGACTACCGCAGCGAGCTGGTGGTCGCGAGCATGTCTGACAAGGCTTCGAGCGCCTACCTGAACTACATCGAGTCGATGGCGGAGCCGAAGGGGGACACGGGCTGGGTCCAGGTGGACCTGGCGCCGGGCGAGCAGAAGATCTTGCCGGACATCATCGACTACCTTCGCAAGGAGGGGGCGTCGATCGGCCCGAAGGGACCGCTGCGCGCCGGGTACCTGCGGGTCGCGTTCACGTCCCTGGATGGGGAGACACCGGGGCTCGCGGGGGCTCGTACCTCCTCGCCGGCCGCCACGGGCGGGGAGTACGGCGCGTTCGCCTCGGGGCTCCCGATGGCGCAGGCGGCGAAGGAGGCGTGGGTGTTCGGGCTGCAGCAGGGCTCGAGCGTGCGGTCGAACCTGGCGATCACGAACGTGGGTATCGAGGGGTCGGACCTCGACGTGTGGCTGCAGGTCTTCGACGGGGCGACGGGCCAGATCGTGTCGCAGGGGATGCTCCCGACCCTGAAACCGAAGGAGTGGTACCAGAAGAACGGAGTGCTCGGCACGGCGCAGAACGGGTACTGCCGCCTGACGGTGGTGGAGGGGACCGACGCGTTCCTGGCGTACGGCGTCGTCAACGACGGCGCGGACGCGGCGTCGGGGACGAACGACGGGTCGTACGTCGCCATGGAGCCGGTCGTGGCCCCCTGAACGCGCTCATGACGTCGATGGAACAGGAAGGGGCGGGGAAGTTCCGCCTTCCGACGGAGACGAGGTATCCCGACGGTATCCACGAAGAGGAGGATCCCCCTTGCGAAGGACGTCATCCCTGGCGATCCTGGCGGCCGTCGCCGCCCTCCTTCCCTGGAAGCTCGAGGCGCAGGCGAATTCGGGCTGGCCGAACCGCGAAGGCTGCTGGTGCGGCTACGAGACCGGGATGCCGCGAAGCCTCGTGATCCGCGGCAAGTCGAGCACGGCCTCGATGAAGCAGGCGGCGGCCGACGCGATCAACCAGTGGAACAGGTACGCGAAGGTGCTCGACGTGACCGTCGACACGACCGAGACGCTCGGGAAGCCCGGGAACGGGGTCGACGAGGTGAACGTCTTCATCAGCTACCAGGACGCCATCGCCGTCTACGGGATGGCGCTGGAGTCGGGCATGTTCGGGGTGGCCATGATTGCGCCCATGGCGAATTTCGGGAACTTCAACGGGTGCGGGGATTTCGCGAGCACGGGGTGCGGCCCGTTCACCGAGTCGGACGTCCTCCTGAACGGGGCATTCGCCAGCGGCTGGACCGACGACTGGTTCGGCTTCAACGACCAGGCCAGCGGCGACCCGGGGGTCGTCTACTCCACCGCGACGCACGAGGAGGGGCACTCCCTCGGGCTCCACCACGTCTTCAACCTCCCGGCCCCGGCGACGACGTCGTTCTCGATCATGAACTACGGCAACCACGACGCGCGCAAGTGGGTCACCCGGATGGACGCGAACACCATCAGGGCCGAGTACCCGAACCAGGCCGTCACGCTGACCGACGTCGGGGTCTTCCCGTTCACGTACGGCAACGGCGAGGCGGCCTACTCCTACTCCAGGCTCGGCGCCTCCTCGGTCGTCCCCGGGGCCCGGTTCGCCCTCGACAGGTGGTCGATCGAGAGCATCGGGACGGCCGCCGCCTCGGCCGTGGAGGTCCGCTTTTTCGCGTGGCTGGCCAATAGCCGGAAGTACCCCGAGCCATCCGACGTCCCGCTCGGCTCCGTCACCTTCGCCAGCGTCCCGGTCAACACGCACGCCGAGTACTCGGGGACCCCGCTCACGGTCCCGGCCGGGACGGCGGCGGGGAAGTACAACGTCGGGGC
>CAIMWE010000115.1 GCA_903845115.1 uncultured Acidobacteriota bacterium
CGGTCCCCCCCGTGCCGCTTCCTCGGGCCGGGGAATCGGGTCCGGTGGGGATTCGCCAGGGCTCAACCGTCGATTCCGGCCCGGGAGGTCCCCTCGACCGTCAGGACCCCGAAGCCCCGGCGATACAGGTTAGGCATCTCCGCGCGCTCGACGATCCGCCGGAGCACGTCCGGAGTCACTCCTTGCTCGCCGTCGCAGCGGACCCTGGACCTCTCGCCCTCGTCGAGGACCACCTCGATCAGGAGGCCGTGGACGCCCAGGGCGAGCGCGGCGGCCGAGAGGGGCGGCACGAGCGCCGCGTCGCCCGCCGCGTGGGACGGGTCGACGACGATCGGGAACGGGGTCAGGCGCCGGATCGCCTCCACCGCGGCGAGGTCGAGCGTCGCCCGGTCGTAGGCGCCGTTCGCGAACGTCCTGATTCCCCGCTCGCAGAAGACGATGTCGAGGTTCCCCTGGAGGGCCACGTACTCCGCCGCGAAGATCCACTCCTCCACGGTCGCCCCGAACCCCCGCTTGAGGAGGACCGGCTTGCCGAAGCGGCCGACCTCGACGAGGAGCGGGAAGTTCTGCATGCTCCTCGACCCGATCTGGAGGACGTCCGCCACCGAGCCCACCTGCTCCACGAGCCGCGGGTCGAGGACCTCGGTCACGATCGGGAGGCCCGTCTCCGCCCGCGCCTCGGCCAGGATCTCGAGACCCTGGGGGCCGAGCCCCTGGAACGAGTAGGGGCTCGTCCGGGGCTTGTAGGCGCCCCCGCGCAGCATGGTCCCGCCCGCTTTGCGGACAGCCCTCGCGATGCCCAGCGTCTGCTCCCGGCTCTCCACCGTGCAGGGCCCGGCGATGACGACCGGGTGCCCGTCACCGACGACCACGTTCCCGACCCGGACGCGCCGCGTCGAGGGAAAGGCGGAGAACGCAGGGTGCGAGGAGCGGGTGACCTTCAGATCGGGCATCTTGATCGGCATGGTAAGACCTCCTCAGAGGCGGGCGAGGTGTCCGCTCCGGTAGCGCCAGAGGGGAAGCTGGACGAGCCGGTCTCCGTGCCTGTCGAAGACCAGGAGCCCCGTCGCTCCCCGGAGCGGCTCGCCCGTCACGAACGAGGCCGTGGAGACCGACGATTCCGACCGCCTGACCGCCCGGACGAGCAGCAGGACGGCGTCGTGAGCGAGGGCCGCCGCCGGATCGGGATCCGTCCCGAACAGGCGGCGGTATCTCGACCCGAACGACCCGCTCCCGGCCTCCGGGTCGATCCCCGGCACCACAACCCCGTCGGCGAACGGGCCCGCCTCGGCGGCGAAGGCGCCCGAGGCGAGGCGGGAGGGGCCGGCGATCGGCCCCTTGAACCCGGCGGTGCGAAGCGACCGCGCGAGGCGTCCCGCCGCCGCGGGAGGAAGCCAGAGGAGAACCGCCTCCGGACCGGCGGAGGAGAGGGCCTTCCGGACCGCCGCGTCGGAGATCGCGCCGTCCTCCCCTGCGACGGCCTGCATGATCGATCGTCTTCCGGACCGCTCGGCCGCGGCGGCCGCCGCCAGGTCGCTCGAGGCCTCCCGCCCCGCCCGCCCCGTCGGTACGAACGCGAGCCACCGCGTGGCCGGAACCCCGCCAAAGATCGCTCTCGCCTCGTCGAGCGTGGACGGCGCGACCCGGACCATCCACGGAATCGAGGCGCGGGTCACGGAAGCGTCGGGGCAGAGGGAGACGACGGGGAGCGCCGTCCGGCCGGAGACCTGCAGGACGAGATGGGAGGCCGCTCCCCCGGTCGGGGCGATGAGTCCCACAGCACCGTCGTCCATGACGAGAAGGGCCGCCTCGGAAGCGTCGCTTCCCCAGGCCCCCCTCTTCCCGCGCTCCGCGATCCGCACGACACCGCCGCCGGCCTCGCTCACCTCCTCGACGGCCGCCTGGGCCCCGTGCCGGATGCTGGCCGCTTCCCGCTCGTCCGGCGGCAGGAGCAGCCCCACCACGAGCGGGGCGCTGGCCGCCGCTCCCGCCGGCCCCCCGGCCGCCGGCAAGGCGGCGGCCAGGATTGCGGCGAGGAGCGCGCGAGCCAAGGCGCTACTTCCCTCCGGCGGGAGCCGGCTCGAATCGGAACGCATTCCCCTGCACCTTCGCGAGCCTGAGCGGGGCGAGATTGTTGAACGTCGGGTCGAAGAGCATCGGACCGGTCACTCCGTCGTATTTCTTCACGGTCGCGACCGCGTCCCGGATCCGGAACCGGTTGGGCCCCGCCGCCCGCATCGCCGCGAGGAGGATCCGCGTGCCGTCGTAGGCATACGCGGCGAACGCGTCCGGCTCTTTCGCATGACGCTTCTGGAATTCTCCGACGAAGGCGGTCCAGGCCTCGGCCTTGCTCGTCGGGTCGAACGGGTAGGTGATCGTCATCCCCTCCGCCGCCCCGGCGGAAGCGGTCAGGAACGCGGGGCCGTAGACCCGCTCGGGGCCGTACAGCGGGACGGTCACCCCGCCCTTGCGGAGAGCCGCCGCGGCGTGCCCCGCATCCTCCGGCTCGCCCCAGATGACGACCGCGTCCGGCTCCGCCGCCTTGATGCGGGCGACTTGCGCGTCGAACGACGTCGCGCCGGGGAGGAACCGCATCTCCTGCAGCACGGGGTGGCCGAGCCGCCGCACGGAGTCGGTGAACGTCTTCACGCCGACCCGGCCGTTCCGGTCGTTCACCCGGAGCATCGCGATCCGCTTGTGCCCCCGCTCCTTCACGACCAGGTCGGCCAGCCGGTAGCCGTGCTGCCGGTCGTCCGGCCACGTCCGCATCAGCCACGGGATGAACGTCTCGGTGACGGTCTGGTCGCACGAGCCGGTGTTCATCATGAAGATCTCGGCCTTCAACGCGACCCGGAGGGCCACGTGCGTCGCGGTCGAGTCGATCGTGCCGATGACCGCCAGGCAGTCGTCCGTGAAGGCGAGGTCGACGAGGATGTTCGCCGCGCTCCCCCAGAGCGGGGCGTCTTCGCGCACCACCAGCTCGAACGGGAGGTCGCCGGGCTTCTTCGAGACGTTCGCCTCGTCGATGGCCATCTCCACGCCCTTGCGCATCATGTCGCCGCGGACCCCGTCGGTGGACGCCGGGGAAGGGGCGAGCAGGCCGACCCGGAGGCTCTTCAGGCCGGCCGGATCGGGAGCGTCCCGCCCCGGGCCGTAGAAGGGAAGCGGCTCGGTGAAGAACTTCTGGTAGGGCTCCACGCGCCGGAAGGGGACGAGCTCCTCCGGCGCGTTGCCATACCGCGCCGGCCAGGCGACGGGGGCGCTCGCCGGGACGGGCGACGACTCTCCCGCGGCGGGCATCGCCGGGGCGAAGCCGAGCCCGACGAGGCCGGCGAGACCCAGGATGGCGAGGCGCGCCGCTCTCATCCTCATCCCCCCTGGCGCTCGAGGATCGCGTGGGCCTCGATCTCCACGAGGAGGTCGCTCCGGCAGAGCCGGACCTGGATGCCGGTGGAGGCGGGGACGGGGTCCAGCCCGAGGGCCTGGAAGAACTCCGTCCGGATCTCGTTGAAGTCGGCGTAGTCGCGTTCGATGTCCCGGAGATAGCAGGAGCACCGCACGATGTCGCGCCACGTCGCGTTCTCCGCCCGGAGGAGAGTGGTGATGTTCCGGTACGTCCGCCAGCACTGGGCCCGGAAGTCCCCGGGGTACAGGGTCTCGCCGTTCGCGCCGACGCTGGCCGTCCCGCTGATGAGCAAGTGGCTGACGCCGCCCTCCAGGTCGACGCGGAGCCCCCGCGAGAAGGCGACCGGCTGGGGGTAGTCGCACGCCTCGTTCAGCACGCCCGGGGCGCGGATCGCCCGTTTCCTCACGACCGGCCTCCCCAGGCCCGGCAGCTCGTCGATCAGCCCGTACGGAGCCGGGGCGTCCGGTGGAAGGCCCAGCATCCGCCTCTCGGCCTGCTCGGCCTCGGAGTACCTCGCGTCGGCCCTGACCGGGGTCTCGAAGAAAGTCGCCTTCGTCATCTGCTCGCTCCTTGCGCGTTCGTCTTCCGCTCCGCGGCCTGGCCGCGCTTCCCGGCCAGGACCGCCCGGGTCAGTCCGTGGGAGGTGGCCAGCCACACCTCGCTCTCGGTGATCGAAGCCCCCAGGATGAAGTCGTTCGATGCCGCCGTCGCCATCCGGCGAGTCTCCACCTTCGCACCCGGACGCGTGATCTCGAGCGTGCCGCCACCCTTCTCCAGACTCTTGTAGGTCGCCCAGCTCGTCCCGTCCGTCACGGTCAGCCCCCGGTCGGTGCAGATCCAGGCGACCTGCCCCTTCGCCGCGATGAAATTGACGAAGTTGGAGACGAGGGGGGTCTTCTTCTCCAGGTAGCTCTTCCAGCGAGTCCCGTCGTACCGGGCGATGCCGAAGTAGCTCGCCTGCCAGAGGATGCCGTCCTCCCACGTGGCCCACGACGAGATGTCGCTGATCGGCCCGTCGTCGGGCGCGAGGTCCAGCTCGAACTCGCCGTCGGGGTCGCGGTATTCCTTCCACGTCCCCCGCGCCAGGTCCTGCTCCACGATGCCGCCCGCCCAGACGCCGACGTAGAGCTTGTCCGGGCTGAGCGTGACCGCGTACGTCCACGGCTCGTGCATCAGCGTGTTCGTCGCGTCGTAGAGGCTCCAGCTCCCGCTCTTCGCGTCCCGGCGGCCGACTCCCGCGGCGGTCGCCGCCCAGACGGCGCCGTGGCCCACCGCCACGCTGTAGACGACGTTGTTGGGCAGGCCGCTGTTCGTCTGGGTGAAGGTCTCGATCTTCCCCGCGCTGATCCGGTTCAATCCCCGGAGCGTCCCGGCCCACAGGTCCCCGGTGGAGGGGTCGATCGCGAGGGTCGTGACGACGCTGTGGGAGAGCCCCTGCTCCGGCCCGATCACCGTGAACTTCCCCCCTTCGAGGACCGCGAGACCCTTGGTCGTCCCGGCCCAGACCTTGCCCTTGTCGGCCAGGACGCAGTGGACCTTCCAGGCCGGGAGCCCCTGGGCGAGGCCGAAGTGCTCGAAGCGCTCGATGAGAGGGAACGGGAGCTCCGCGGGCGGGACCCCGGCCAGCGCCCGGAGGGGGACCGCCAGCAGGAGCGCGGCGCCGAGGGTGGAGAGGAGGGCCTTCGATCGCATGTCAGAGCCTCTTCAGGTACTCGATCAGGTCGTTCATCTGGATCTTGTTCATGTAGTTCGTGATCCCGTGCTGGTCCTTCCCGTTGTAGACCGTCCAGATCTCTTCGAGCGTCGCCGCGCGGCCGTCGTGGAGATACGGCGCGGAGGCGGCGATCCCGAGGAGGTGGGGCGTGTCGAAGAGTGCGGTGCTGTCGCTGGGCCCCTTCGTCCCGACGTCGGCGGGGATCCGGTCCGTGAAGAGCGGGGGCCGGTGGCAGGTCGAGCAGCGCAGCCCGTAGGGGATCTCCCTCCCGTCCGTCGTCTGCGTGGCAAAGAAGAGCTCGCGTCCCCGCTTCTGCGATTCCGTCCACGGGCCCGACGGGACCCGGGTCGGCGGAAGCGAGAAGATGAAGGAGTCCAGGTCGTCGAGATCCTTCTCGGAGAACGGGTCGGAGCGCGTCAGGACCTTGGCGAACCGGGGTCCGCACTGCACCCGGAGCGACGGGTTCTTCCCGTTCCACTTGAAGGGCTCCGTCCCCGCGAGCCCCTGGAGGCTCCGGTTGTCGAGGATGTCGCGGCCGACTCCGTCGATGTCGAAATCGTACTGGAGCCCGTCCACGTGCCCGTCCGGGTGGCACGAGCGGCAGGAGAACTGCCCCTGGAACGTCGTCGTGGCGCGGGCGAAGACCCTCTCTCCCCGCCGGATCGGGTCGGAGTCCCCCCCGTCGCCCAGCGCGACGCGCCCGAGCGGCTTCAACGTGGCGATGTCGATGGCGAGCACGGAGTCCTGGAGCCGCTCCGCCACCCAGAGGGTCCGCCCGTCCGGGCTCATCGCCACCTGGCGCGGGTTGTACCCGGTGGGGATCCGGGCCACGACGAATTCCGACGACAGCTGGAGGTCGTCGATGGCGCCCTTCCTGGCCGGCTCCCCCGCCGTGGCGAGCCAGGCGGCGACCTTTCCGAGGTCCACGACCGTCACGACGTTGGCGCCCGCCGAAGCGATGAAAGCCCGCTTCGCCGACGGGTCGACCGCGATCCCCGACGGGTCCGAGTAGTACCCGTTCGTCTCGTCCAGGGGAAGCTCCACCACGGAACCGGTCGAGTGGTCCGTGAGCGCCACCCCGGCGGACAGGACCCACCCCTGGGCCGCGTGGGTGATCGGCACCAGGTTGCGGACCTTCAGAATCGGGGTCAGTGACCAGGGCCGACCCGGGACGGTGCAGATTCCTTCCGACAGGTGCCCCGACTCCATCCTCTCCCGCGACACGACCCGGATCGCTGCGGGGTCGACCACCGTGATCTCGGCCGCCGGCACCTCGTCGCCCCGGGTCACTCCCGCCATCCGGCTGACGACCAGCGCCCGGGCCCCGTCGGGAGAGACGGTCACGGCGTACGGCTCGCGCCCGCTGGCGAGGTGTCCGAGGTTCGAGAGGGGCGAGACCGCGAGCACCGACAGGTCGTCCGAGGCCGAGTTCGCCACGACCAGCCGGTCCCCGCCCGGCGCCGCGACGAACGCGATCCCCACCGGACCGGTCCCGACGGCCACCGAACCCACCTCGCCGAGCGTGGCCGTGTCGATCGCCGCCACCCGGTCGCCGCTGCGGCACGTGACGAAGAGACGGGTTCCCTTCGGGTCGAGCGCGAGACCGGTCGGCCCCCCCGCCACCTTCGCCTTCCCCACGACCTGGCGCGTCCCCGCGTCGATCACGGCCACCTCGTCGACATCGTCCAGAGCCACGTAGAGGCGTCGCCCGTCCGGGGAGACGGCCAGCCCGGCCGGCGCCGGGTGGTGGGGGCGCGGCTTCGCCCACGGCAGCTCGTCGATCGACTCGGGCTGCCCGTGGCACGTCCAGCAGTTCTTCACGCCGGAGAGGTCCTTCCTGCCCGACATCGAAAGCATGTGCGAGTGGGCGCCCAGCGCTGAGAACCCCGCGACGATCGCCACTCCGATTCCGGCCAGGATCGTCTTCCGAAGGAGGTTCATCGCGCGCTTCCCCGGTACGTCTCGTTCGGCGCGAGGCCCACGGCGACGGCCGGCCCCTTCACGGCGAGCGGGCGCCTGTTCCGCGGGGCGAGGCCGTGGGGCTCGTGGCATCCGATACAGCCCCTATTCTCCCCCGGCCGGACCCAGACGGACGGCGGGAGCCGCCGGACGACCTTCCCGTCCCTGTCGAGCGCCTCGAAGCCGAGCGGGACGTCGGACGGGACCTCGGCCAGGAAGGAGCCGTCCGCGTGAACGGGGACCTCGCCGAGGGGCCGGGCTCCGCCGTCGCCGGCCGTGAGGATCCGGATCCGAACCGCCGGCGTGGCCGGCTCATAGGTCGTGTGGTTCACGTCGATGGAGAAGACGACCCCGGTCTTCTTCGCGGGATTGATCGTGGAGATCCTCCCCATCGGCCGCTTCCGGGGCTCCACCCGAATCGCCTCCACCTCGTTCCACGCCGGGTCGTGAAAGAGGAGCCGATC
This sequence comes from uncultured Acidobacteriota bacterium, assembly GCA_903845115.1. Taxonomy (GTDB): domain Bacteria; phylum Acidobacteriota; class Thermoanaerobaculia; order UBA5066; family UBA5066; genus CAIMWE01. The sequence goes on from CAIMWE010000115.1 coordinate 7,544, forward strand.
CGTTCCGGACGGGCCCTCGAGCACCTCGCGGATTCCCCGTGGGCCCTGACCCGCGGCTCCGGTCGTCTGCATCGCCAGGAGAAGGCTCCCGCCCTCACCCGGCTCCACCGACGTGCAGCGCCCCGCCCCCCGGGGAAGGAGAAGGGCCCGGGATCGCCAGGGGCGGGCGGCGACGACGGCCTCCGGCTGGCCTTCTTCGCCTGCGGCCTTCTCCTGTCTCGAGAGGAAGGCCACGCGGCCGCCGGAGATCTCGCGAGGCCGGCCGACGTCCCCGCCCCCGTCGTGCTGGCACGCGTAGGGGCTGACGCCGGTGCCGTCGTTGTAGATCGTGAAGAGGGCCGTCCTTCCGGGCGACGCCCCGGGCTGGGCCGACGCGAAGAGGATCCTCCCGTCCGAGAGGACCGTCGGATCCGTCGCCGAGTCCGTCCCGAACGTGAGGCGCCTCGGCCCCTTGTCGCTCGCCGACAGGGCCCAGAGCGCGACCGGCGGCCCCGGCCCGGCGTCTTTGGAACGAGGCACGGGAGAGGCGAAGACGACGCTGCCGTCGGCGAGGAGGGCCGGGCTCGTCGCGCCGCCCTCCACGGCGGTGAGGGCGCGGGGTGGCCCGCCCGCCGCCGTCACCTCGTAGACCTGCCAGCGGCCGTCCCGGCCCTTTCCGCTGAAGAGGACCCGGCCGGAGTCCGGCGACACCACGGGCTCCCCCGCCGCGAGGAGCCCTTCCGAGAGGACGGTCACCGACTTCGGGTCGAGAGGGACCTTCGCGAGGACCACGCGGCTCCCGTCCGGGTATCGCCCGTCGGGGAGGCTCCCGGTGACGGCGGCGCCGGCCGGCGCCGGAACCTGGGTGATCACGAGGCTCCCCGTCGGAATCGGTTCGACTTTTCGCTTGCCGCACCCCGGCGACCCGGCGAGGGCCACCGCGAGTCCGAGACACGAGGCCACGGAACGGGACGTCATCGGCGCTCACCCGGCTCGCGCACCTTCAGCACTTGCTCTCCGCGGACGTTCGACAGCGTCTGGACCTGTCCCCCCGGCCAGACGATCTCGATCGAGTCGACCGACTGCGCCCTGCCGAGACCGAAATGCAGACGGCGGTCTCCCTGGAAGAGGTAGGTCGTGGGGCAGCGGGCCTCGCTCTTCCAGGTCTTCCCGCCTGCCTTGACGGTCACCTTCGCCCCGAACCCGTCGCGGTTCTTCTTCGTCCCCTCGAGGTCCAGGGTGATCCAGCCGTTGCCGGACCTGTCCCGGTTCCTCAGGAGGACGCACCGGTCGGCGATGTTGGTGGTGAGGATGTCCATCCGCCCGTCGTTGTCGAAGTCGAGGACGGCGCTCCCCCGGCCCCGGAACTTCGTCTTGAAGAACGCGCCCCCCTTGGGAGCCGCGTCGGTGAAGACCCCGGTGCCGTCGTTCTCCAGGAGCAGGGCCTCCCACCCGTTCATGTAGTGGAGGTCGCCGTTGACGATCACGACGTCCAGCTTCCCCGCATTGTCGAAGTCGAAGAAGTTGCCGCCCCACGAGGCGTACTGCGCCTTGATGCGCCCGATCCCCGACGCCATGATCCTGTCCTCGAAGACGCCCCCCTTCGACCCGAGGTGGAGCGAGCCGTAGCCGATCGACGTCACGAGGATGTCCGGGATGCCGTCCCCGTCGACGTCCCCGATGGAAGCGCCCATCGAGGCGGATGCGTCCCCGTCCTGGCTGAACGCGGCCCCGGTCTCGACCCCGACGTCCCGGAAGTGGCCCTTGCCGTCGTTCAGCAGGAGGTTGTTCGGCGAGGCGTCATTCGTGACGTACAGGTCCTGGTACCCGTCGCCGTTGAAGTCGAAGGCGGTCACGCCCATGCCGCGGCAGTTCGGGATCCTGACCCCCGCCTTCTCGCTCACGTCCTCGAACGTCCCGTCACCCCGGTTCCGGTAGAGGACGTTGAACTCGGCCTTGTAGGCGAGAGGCCCCGGATAGCCGTCCGGGCTGTAGTGGAGCTTGTAGTTCGGGTCGAAGGTGAGGTAGTTGACGACGAAGAGGTCGAGGAGGCCGTCACCGTCGTAGTCCAGGAACGTCGCCGCGACCGCCGTCCCCTCCCTCCCGAGCCCGGCCTTCTCCGTCACGTCCTGGAACGTCCCGTCGCCCCGGTTCCGGTAGAGGATGCATTTCCCCACGTTGACCACGAACAGGTCGGGGTGGCCGTCGTTGTCGAAATCGGCCGCCACCGCCATCACGCCGAAGTCGGCGCCCGCAACGCCGGCCTTCTCCGTGACGTCCTCGAACGTCCCGTCGCCCCGGTTCCGATACAGCCTGTTCGGAAGGCGGCGGGTCCCCGCCGGCCCCGGGGAGATCACGGGATGCGGCCCCGAGTTCACGAGGTAGAGGTCGGGAAGCCCATCGCCGTCGAAGTCGAAGACGACCCCCCCGGCGCCGACCGACTCGACGATGTTCGTCAGCTTGCCGCTTGCGAGCTGGTGGACGAAGCCGATCCCCGCCTTCGCGGTGACGTCCTCGAAGAGGTCCTCGGGCCCCGCCTGGACCGGGGGCGTGGAGGGGAGCGAGGCCGCCGCCTCCGGCGAAGCGCCCTTGCCGCCCCCGGGTCCGGGCCGACAGGCTCCGAGGAGCGACAGGAAAACCAGGACGGTGAATCGGCGCATCGTCACCTTCGCTTCATGCGGTTTTCGGAAAACTCCGAATCAATGGCGGCCGAGGATATCGCAACTCGAATCGCGGGGCACCCTGGCCGGGCTCAGACCGCCGGGGAGCGGGAGCCGCCGGCCCGGAGGAAGAGACCGTAGGCGGGGTTCGCGCTCTCGTCCCAGTACCGGTACCGAAGACGGGTCAGGAACTGCCGGAACTCCCGCTCGTCGGTCGCCGGAACCTGCATCCCCACCAGGACCCGGCCGTGGTCGGCGCCGTGGTTCCGGTAGTGGAAGAGGCTGATGTTCCAGCCCCCGCTCATGCGGTCGAGGAAGTTCAGCAGCGCGCCCGGCCGCTCGGGGAACTCGAACCGGTAGAGGCGCTCGTCGGTCGCCCCCGGGGCGCGGCCCCCGACGAGATGCCGGACGTGGAGCTTCGCCATCTCGTTGTCGGTCAGGTCGAGCGTCGGGAGGCCGTGGCGCCGCAGGCTCGCGACGAGGGCGTCGGCCTCCCTGGGGTCCCGGACCTCCAGGCCGACGAAGACGTGTGCCTCCGACGGGTCGGCGTACCGGTAGTTGAACTCGGTGACGTTCCTCTTCCCGATCTGCCCGCAGAACGCCCGGAAGGAGCCGGGCCGTTCCGGGATCGTCACCGCCAGCAGGACCTCCCGCCTTTCCCCGATCTCGGCCCTCTCCGCCACGTGCCGTAGGCGGTCGAAGTTGACGTTCGCCCCGCTCGCGATCGCGACCAGCGTCGCTCCCCTGGCCTTCTCCCGCGCCGCCCAGGCCTTGAGGCCCGCCACGCCCAGCGCCCCGGCCGGCTCCAGGATCGACCGGGTCTCCTCGAAGACGTCCTTGATCGCGGCGCACATCGCGTCGCCGTCCACGCGGACCACCTCGTCGACGAGCTTCCGGCAGATCCGGAACGTCTCCCGCCCGACCTGCTTGACGGCGACGCCGTCCGCGAAGAGGCCGACCTGCTTCAGCTTCACCCGGCGCCCGGCCTCGAGGGACCGGGCCATCGCGTCGGCGTCCGACGGCTCGACGCCGACGATCCTCACCTCCGGCCGGAGGCGCTTCACGTACGAGGCGATCCCGGCGATCAGCCCTCCGCCCCCGACGGGGACGAAGATGGCGTCGAGCGGGCCGGGACACTGCCGGAGGAGCTCCATTCCGATCGTCCCCTGCCCCGCGATGACGTCCGGGTCGTCGTAGGGGTGGACGAAGGCGAGGCCCTCCTTCTTCGCGAGGGCCGCGGCGTGCTCGTACGCCTCGTCGTACGAGTCGCCGTGCAGGATGACCTCGGCGCCCCACGCGGCGACGGCCTGCACCTTGATGCGGGGGGTCGTCGCCGGCATCACGATCGTGGCGCGTCCCCCCAGCTTCTGGGCCGAGAGGGCGACCCCCTGGGCGTGGTTCCCCGCCGACGCGGCGACGACGCCGCGCCGCAGCACCTCCGGGGAAAGCCGGGCCATCCTGTTGTAGGCGCCCCGCAGCTTGAACGAGAAGACCTTCTGGAGGTCCTCGCGCTTCAGGAGGACCGTCGAGCCGAGCCGCCGGGAGAGGTGGCGGGCCTTCTCGAGCGGGGTCTCCACGGCCACGTCGTAGACGCGGGCCGTCAGGATCCGCTCCAGGTAGTCGATCTTCATCTGGGGAAGGTCAGACGCCCCAGGCGGAGACCTCGGCCTCGACCTGGGCCTTCGGCGCCGCCAGGACGGCGGGGAGCTTGCGCAGGACCGCCGCGGTGAACTCGGCCGTCGTCGCGTTTCCGCCGATGTCGGGCGTCCGCTCTTCGCGGAGGGCCGCCTGGACCGCGCCCTCCACCGCGCGGGCGATCGCGGGCTCGCCGAGGCCGTGGTCCAGGAGCATCGCGACCGAGAGGATCGCGCCGACCGGGTTCGCGATCCCCTTCCCGGCGATGGAGGGGGCCGAGCCGTGGACCGGCTGGAAGAGCGGCGGCCCGTCGCCCAGGCTGGCCGACGGGAGGAGGCCGATCGACCCCGCGAACGCCGCCACCTCGTCACTCAGGATGTCGCCAAAGAGATTCTCCGCGAGGATCACGTCGAAGCGGCCGGGGCTCGCCAGGAGCTCGAACGCCATCGCGTCGACGTGCCGGTGCTCGAGCTGGACGTCGGGGAACTCCTTCCCCACGTTCGTCACGACCCTCCGCCAGAGCCGGCAGGCCTCCAGGACGTCGGCCTTGTCGACGGAGGTGACCTTCTTCCTGCGGGAGCGAGCGGCCCGGAACGCCGTCCGGGCGATCCGGATCGTCTGCTCCTCGGACTGCCTCCAGGTGTTGAACGCCCCCACCTCGGTCGTTCCCCTCGGCTCGCCGAAGTACACCCCGCCGGACAGGTCGCGGACGACCAGGACGTCGGCGTCCCGGGCGAGGTCCTCCCGGAGGGGAGTCGGCAGGCCGAGGTACTTCGCGGGCCTCAGGCTTCCCCACAGGCCCAGCTTCCGCCGGAGCCGCAGGATCCCCTGCTCCGCTCTCACGGGACCGTTCTCCCACTTCGGCCCGCCCACCGCGCCGGCGAGGACGGCGTCGCTGGAGAGGCAGGTCCCCAGCGTCTCGTTCGGCAGCGGGCTCCCCTCGGCGTCGATCGCCGCTCCGCCGGCCAGCCCCGGACGTTCCTGGAAGGCGACGCACGCCCCCAGGACGCGGAGGGCCGCCTCGGTCACCTCCGGTCCGATGCCGTCGCCGCGGAGAACGGCGATCCGCCAGGTCACGCCGCCACTCCCTCGCTTCTGGCCCTTGCCGATCCCACGGCCGAAAGATACGCCTTCAGGGCGGCCTCGATCGAGTCGGTCGACGCCGCGTGCCCGGTGACCTCCATTTCGCCGTACCGGACGCGGACGACGACCTCCGCCTGGGCGTCCTTGCCCACCGTGACGGCGCGGGTGTGGTAGTCGACCAGCTCGAGCTCCAGGCCGAGCGCGGTGTCGGTCGCCCGGAGCGCTGCGTCGAGCGGGCCGTTCCCGACCGCCGAGGCCGAGCGGGTCTCCCCGTCGATCTCCAGCTCCACCGAGGCCGTCGGGAGCAGGGCGTTGCCCGAGACCACCTGGTACCGGATCAGGCGGGCCCTCCGCTCCGGGGCGTTCGCCACGAGGGCCAGCAGGTCCTCGTCGTAGATGAACTTCTTCCGGTCGGCCAGCTCCTTGAAGCGGGCGGTCACCTGCTCGATCTCCTCGGGCTCGAGCTCGATGCCCAGGGCCTCCAGGCGCGACTCGATCGCGTGCTTTCCCGAGTGCTTCCCGAGGACCAGGAGGCTCTCCCCCGCCCCGACGCTCTCGGGGGTCATGATCTCGTAGGTCAGGGGGTTCTTGATGACCCCGTGCTGGTGGATTCCTGCCTCGTGGGCGAAGGCGTTCCGCCCCACGATCGCCTTGTTCGGCTGGGGCCAGATCCCGGTGATCGACGCGAGCATGTGGCTCGCGTGGGTGATCTCCTCGGTCTTGACGCGGGTCGAGAAGCCGTAGTTCCCGCTCCGGACCTTGAGCGCCATGACGAATTCCTCGAGGGCCGTGTTCCCGGCCCGCTCGCCCACGCCGTTGATCGTCGCCTCCACCTGGCGCGCCCCGTTCCGGACCGCGGCCAGCGAGTTCGCGACCGCGAGCCCGAGGTCGTTGTGACAGTGGGCCGAGAGGACGACGCCAGGGACGTCCTTCACGAGCGCCGCGAAGATCGCGCCGTACTCCTCGGGAACCGCGTACCCGACCGTGTCCGGGATGTTGACGACGTCGGCCCCGGCCCCGTGGACGGCGGCCACCACCTCGCGCAGGAAGCCGTAGTCGGAGCGGGAAGCGTCCTCGGCCGAGAACTCCACCTCGGGCGCCAGCGACTTCGCGAGCCTCACCGCCTCGACCGCCTGCCTCAGCACCTCCGGCCGCGACATCCGGAGCTTGTGCTCGAGGTGGATGTCCGACGTCGCGATGAAGACGTGGATGCGCGGCCGGGCCGCCGGGGCCAGCGCCTTCGCCGCCGCCGTGATGTCGGCTTCCCGGGTCCGGCAGAGTCCCGCGATCGAGCAGTTCCGGATCTCCGACGCGATGGCGTGGACCGATTCCCACTCGCCGGGCGAGGCGACCGGGAAGCCGGCCTCGATGACGTCCACGTTCATCCGCTGGAGCTGGTGCGCCAGCCGGATCTTCTCGACCCGGTTCATGCTGCAGCCGGGCGACTGCTCGCCGTCCCGGAGCGTCGTGTCGAAGACCGCGATGCGCGTGGCGGGCGACGTCCCCGCCGTCACTGTCGTACCCCGGCGCCGGCCGGCTCCTGCTTGGCCTTCACGACCTCGCCCTCGGGAGTCACCTCCATCGCGTTCAGGAAGGTCATCATCGGCCGGAGCTGGCGGCCGACCACCTCGACCGGGTGGGTCAGGTCGGCCTTCTTCATGGCGTCGAAGGTCTTCCGGCCCGTCTCGTTCTCGGCGATCCACCGCTTCGCGAACGACCCGTCCTTGATCTCGGCGAGGAGCTGCACCATCTCCTTCTTCGTCGCGTCGGTGATGAGCCTCGGCCCGGCCGTGTAGTCGCCCCACTCGGCGGTGTCCGAGATCGAGTAGCGCATGTACGAGATCCCGCCCTGGTAGACCAGGTCGACGATCAGCTTCAGCTCGTGGAGGCACTCGAAGTAGGCGATCTCCGGCTGGTACCCCGCGTTCACCAGCGTCTCGAAGCCCGCCTTGATCAGGGCCGAGACGCCGCCGCAGAGCACCGCCTGCTCGCCGAAGAGGTCGGTCTCGGTCTCCTCGGCGAAGGTCGTCTCGATGACCCCCGCCCGCGTGCAGCCGATCCCCTTCGCGTAGGCCAGGGCCAGCTGCTTGGCGCCGCCCGTCGCGTTCTGGTGGATCGCGAGGAGGCCCGGGGTCCCCTGCCCTTCCTTGAAGACCTCGCGGACGCGGTGGCCGGGAGCCTTCGGGGCCACCATCGCGACGTCCACGTCGGCCGGGACGGCGATCGTCCCGAAGTGGATGTTGAAGCCGTGGCAGAACATCACCATGTTCCCCTTGGCCAGGTTCGGGGCGACGTCCTCCCGGTAGAGCTTCGCCTGCCCGGTGTCGGGCGTGCAGAACATGATGACGTCGGCCAGCTTGCTCGCCGCCGCCGGGGTCATGACCGTGACGCCGTCCGCCTCGGCCTTCTTCCGCGACTTGCTCCCCTCGGGGAGGCCGACGACCACCTTGACGCCGCTGTCCCGGAGGTTCAGGGCGTGAGCATGTCCCTGGCTCCCGTAGCCCAGGACCGCCACCGTCTTGCCGCGGAGCTCATCGAGGTTCGCGTCCTTGTCGTAGTACATCTTGGCCATGTTCCTTCTCCTCTCGCCCTCAGTGCCGCCAGCCGGCGGCAAGCTCTTCTTCGGATTCTTCGGGGGCCTCGGAGCCCCGCACCATCGCCACCTTGCCGGTCCGCACCATCTCCAGGATGCCGCGGGGGCGAAGCTGCTCCACCAGCCCGTCCACCTTCCGGACGTCGCCGGTCACCTCGACGATCACCGAGCCCGCCGCCACGTCGACGATCCTGCCCCGGAAGATCGAGATCAGGTTGTTGATCTCCGACAGCTCCGCGGAGGTGCACTGGACCCGGATGAGCGCGAGGTCGCGGGAGACGGTGTCGAGGTTGGTGACGTCGCGGACCTCGATCACCGGGACTAGCTTCCTCATGTTCGCCTCCACGAGGTAGGCCGGGACCCGGTCGGTCTCGACGACGATCGTCATGCGCGAGATCCCCGGCTCCTCGCTCCCGCCGACGGTCAGGCTGTCGACGTTGAACGCGCGGCGGCGGAAGAGGCTGACGACGCGGTGCAGGACGCCGGGCTGGTCCTGGACGCGGGCGACGAGGGTGTGTCTCACGCGGGCACCTCCGAGGGGTTGCTGCGTTTCGGGCGGCGGATCATCTCGTGCAGGTCGGCGCCGGCGGGCACCATCGGGTAGACGGCCTCCTCGGCCACGACGCGGAAGTCGATGAGGGCCGGCCGGCCGCTCTCCCGGACCTTCTGGACCGTGGGGATGACCTCCTCGCGCTTCGTGACGCGGTGGGCGTCGATCCCGTGCGCGGCGGCGATCATCGTGAAGTCGGGCGACAGGATCGGCGTGGCGGCGTAGCGCTTGTCGTAGAAGAACTCCTGCCACTGCCGGACCATCCCCAGGAAGCCGTTGTTGATGACGGCGATCTTGATGTCCAGCTTCTCCTGCTGGAGCGTCGAGAGCTCGGCCTGGGTCATCTGGAAACCGCCGTCCCCGGCGATCACCCAGACCTCCTTGTCGGGACAGGCCATCTTGGCCCCGATGGCGGCCGGCAGGGCGAACCCCATGGTGCCGAGGCCGCCAGAGGTCAGCAGCGTCCGCGGCTTCTCGTGCGGGTAGTACTGCGCCTCGAACATCTGGTGCTGCCCGACGTCGCTGACGATGACCGCCCCGCCCGACGTGGCGCGCCAGATGTCGTTGATGACGTGGGGCGCGAGCAGCCGGGTGTCGTCGTGGGGCTCGTGCTGGATGTCGCGGCTGTGCGTGTCGCTCCGGCCCTTGGCGATCTCCTCGTCCCACGCCTCGTGCTTCCTGTCGGCCACCAGCGGCACGAGGGCCTCCAGGACCACCCGCAGGTCGTTGATGATCGCGACGTCCACCGCCACGTTCTTCCCCACCTCGGACCCGTCGATGTCGACGTGGACCTTCCGCGACTTCGGCGCGTAGGTCTTCAGGTTCCCCGTCACCCGGTCGTCGAAGCGCATCCCGAACGCGAGGAGGAGGTCGGCCTCCTGGATCGCCTTGTTCGCGAACGCCTCGCCGTGCATCCCCATCATGCCGAGGCAGAGCGGGTGGCTGCGCGGGAAGCCCCCGAGACCGAGCAGCGTGAGGGCCACCGGCGTCCCGGTCTTCTCGGCCAGCGCCATCAGCGCGGCCGACGCCCCGGACTCGATCACGCCGTGCCCGGCCAGGATCAGCGGGCGCTCGGCCTCGGCGATCATGTCCGCGATCGCCTTCAGCTTGGCCGCGTTGACGGGGGCCGGCGCCTTCCGGCCGGGCAGGAAGACGTTGTCGGGCCACTCGAAGTCGGTCTTGGCCTGCTGCACGTCCTTGCAGATGTCGACGTGGACCGGACCGGGGCGTCCCGACCGCGCGATGTAGAAGGCCTCCTTGATCGCGCGGGCCAGGTCCCTCACGTCGGTCACGAGCACGTTGTGCTTCGTGACGGGGACCGTGACGCCGGTGATGTCCGACTCCTGGAAGGCGTCCGACCCGAGCAGCTTCGAGCCGACCTGCCCCGTGATGAAGACGGTCGGGATCGAGTCCATCATCGCCGTCGCGATCCCGGTGACGAGGTTCGTCGCCCCCGGGCCCGACGTCGCCACGGCCACGCCGACCTTGCCGCTCGCGCGGGCGTAGCCGTCGGCCATGTGCGCGGCCCCTTGCTCGTGCCGGACGAGGACGTGGTGGATCTGGGGATACTCGAGGATCGCGTCGTACGCCGGGAGGATCGCCCCGCCGGGGTATCCAAATACCGTCGTCACGCCCTCTCGCACGAGGCTCTCCCAGAGGATCTGGGCTCCGGTCATCTTCTTCATCTGGTCCTCCCGGCTGTCGTTTCTGGATCCGCCAAGACCGCGCCGTGCGCGGCGTTCGTCACCATTGCCCTGTAGCGCTTGAGCCACCGGCCGGCCGCCGGTTTCAGGGGAGGCAGGGCCACCTCGGCCCTCCGCCCGATCTCCGAGCCGGACAGGTTCACGTCGAGCGTGCGGGCCTCGAGGTCGATCACGATCTCGTCCCCGTTCCTCACGTAGGCGATCGGGCCCCCTTCAGCCGCCTCGGGGCTCACGTGCCCGATGCAGGCGCCGCGCGTCCCTCCGGAGAACCTCCCGTCGGTGATCAGGGCGACGGTCTCGCCGAGCCCCATCCCCATGATCGCGGAGGTCGGGGAGAGCATCTCCTGCATCCCCGGCCCGCCGCGCGGTCCCTCGTAGCGGAGGACGACGACGTCCCCCTTCTTCACCTTGCCTCCCGTGATCCCGTCCATCGCCTCTTCCTGGCTGTCGAACACCACGGCCGGCCCGCGGTGGCGCCGCATCGCGGGGACCACGCCGGCGATCTTGATGACGGCCCCTTCCGGAGCCAGGTTCCCGAAGAGGATCGCCAGTCCGCCCCTCTCGCTGTGAGGGTTCGAGAGGGGGCGGATCACCTCGAGATCCCGGGAGGCCGCGCCCCGGATCGACTCCCCGAACGTCCCGTTCACCGTCGGCCGGTCCAGGTGGAGGACGCCCTTCTCGGCGAGGGCCGCCAGGATCGCGGGGACTCCCCCCGCCCGGTGGACGTCGTCCATGTGCCACGGGCCGGACGGAGAGACCTTGCAGAGGTGGGGGACGCGATTGGCCACCTCGTTGATCCGGCTGAGCGGGTAGTCGATCCCGGCCTCCTGGGCGATCGCGAGCGTGTGGAGGACCGTGTTGGTCGACCCCCCCATCGCCATGTCGAGGGCGAAGGCGTCGTCGAGGGCGTCCTCGGTCACGATCTTCCGGGGCGTCAGGTCGGCCGCGATCAGGTCGACGATCCGCCCGGCCGCCCGGCGGGCCAGGTCCTCGCGCTCCTGCGACTTCGCCAGGGCGCTGCCGTTGAACGGGAGGGCCAGCCCCAGCGCCTCCATCAGGCAGTTCATCGAGTTCGCCGTGAACATCCCGGAGCACGACCCGCACGTCGGGCAGGCGAGGTCCTCCAGCTCCTTCAGGCGCTCGGGCCCGATCTTCCCGGCGTGGAGCGCCCCGACTCCCTCGAAGACCGAGATCAGGTCGATCGCCTCTCCGGAGCGGGAGCGGCCGGTCGCCATCGGCCCGCCCGAGACGAAGACCGTCGGGATGTCGCAGCGGACCGCCGCCATGATCATCCCGGGCGTGATCTTGTCGCAGTTCGGGATGCAGACCATTCCGTCGAAGGCGTGCGCCGAGATCATCGTCTCGACGCAGTCGGCGATCAGCTCGCGCGACGGGAGGCTGAAGTTCATCCCCGCGTGGCCCATCGCGATCCCGTCGTCCACACCGATCGTGTTGAACTCGAACGGGACGGCCCCGGCGGCCCGGACCGCGTCCTTGACGATCTGCCCGAACTCCCGGAGGTGGACGTGCCCGGGAACGATGTCGACGTGAGAGTTCACGATCGCCACGAACGGCTTCTCCATGTCGGCGTCGGTCACCCCCGTCGCCTTGAGAAGGCTCCGGTGCGGCGCCCTCTCGATCCCCTTCTTGATCCGGTCCGACCTCATCGTTCCCCCTGTCCTTCCTTCGTTGCCCAGGCTGCCCAGATAGACGAAGACCCCCGGGTTGCCCCGGGGGTCTGCTTTGGTATCAGGCTTCCGTTGCCTTCAGTCCAGAGCGCCCCCGGGAGGTCCGATCAGGACCCCGCCAAGTACGAGGAGCAGACCAAGGGAGAGGACCGGCAGGCGTTCCGTCCTGCTTCGATCGTCGCTCCCGGGTAGGCTCACGCCGCACTGACTCATCTTGAGCGGGGACCATACGGATCCCGAGACCCCACGTCAACATCTTTTTCGACCCCCCTTTTCGACCGCTCCGCCCGTTCCCCAGGCAGTCCGGACACTCGCCCCCCTAACCTCGCCCCGCCGCTGCTCGCGCCTTCCGCTCCCTTGACGGCCCTCGGCCGCTCCTATACCCTACTTTCCCTGTAGGAATTGATCCATTGCGAATTTCCCAGCGCGGCCTCTACGCCCTCAAGGCCCTCCTTCACCTCGCCGGCGCGTGGGGGAAAGGCGTCGTGAAGATCCACGCCGTCGCCGAGGCCGAGGAGATTCCAGAGAAGTTCCTGGAGGGGATCCTCGTGACCCTGAAGAACGCCAGGATCGTCGCGAGCGAACGCGGGCCCCAGGGGGGGTACCGTCTCCGCCGGCCCCCGGACGAGGTGATCGTCGCGGACGTGATCCGCCTCCTGGACGGCCCCCTCGCGCCGTTCGGCGACGCCGCCCAGCTCGCCGAGCGGATCCGGACCGAGGAGCGGCATGCCGGGCTCTTCGAGCTGTTCCTCGACGTGAGGAACGCCGCCTCGGCGATCCTCGACCACACCACCCTGGCCGCCCTCCTCGAGCGGGACCGGCGGATCCTCGCGGCGCGGCGGAAGAGAGAGCGACACCACGAATGAAAGGGAGCCGGCCGCTCCCCGGCTTTCCCGTCTCGCTCGGCGTGACCGTGACCGGGGTCTCGCTCGTCGTCCTCCTTCCCCTCTCGGCTCTCGTCTGGACCGCGACGACCCTTTCGAGCGAGGCCTTTCGCGCCACGGTGACGGCGCCGCGCGTCGTGGCCTCGCTCGGCCTCAGCCTCGGAACGGCCGCAGCCGGGGCCACCGTCGCCTCGGCCGCCGGCCTCTTGATCGCCTGGGTTCTCGTCCGGCACCCCTTCCCGGGCAGGAGTCTCGTCGACAGCCTCATCGACCTTCCGTTCGCCCTTCCGACGGCGGTCGCCGGGATCACGCTGACCACCCTCTACGCCCCGTCCGGCTGGCTGGGCCGTCCGCTCGCCGCCCTCGGCGTGAAGGCCGCGTTCTCGCCGTTCGGGATCGTCCTGGCCCTCGTCTTCCTAGGCCTCCCCTTCTCGGTCCGGACGCTGCAGCCGGTCCTGGCGGCGCTCGACCCGCAGGTGGAGGACGCCGCGGCGAGCCTCGGGGCGACCAGGGCGCAGGCGTTCTTCCGGATCCTCCTTCCGGAGCTGGTCCCCGCCTGGCTCACCGGCTTCGCCCTCGCCTTCGCCCGCGGCCTCGGAGAGTACGGGTCGGTCGTCTTCATCTCCGGAAACATGCCGATGAGGACCGAGGTGGCCCCCCTCCTGATCATGACGAAGCTCGAGCAGTACGACACGGCCGGCGCCGCCGCGATCGCGACGGTCCTCCTGGGGGCGTCGTTCCTCCTCCTCCTCGGCATCAACCGGCTCGAGGCCTGGAGCTCGACGCCGCGCCGGAGCCCGCAGTGATTCCCGGGGCACGCGCCGTCTCCCCCGCCGCCCGGTGGCTCCTGACGGGGGCGGCCCTGGCGCTCGTCGCCCTCTTCCTCCTCGTGCCGCTCACCGCCGTGTTCATCGAGGCGTTCCGGGGAGGAGCCGCCGCCTGGGCCGCGGCCGTCCGGCAGCCGGACGCGCTGGCCGCGCTGAGGCTGACGCTGCTCGTCGCCGTGATCGTGGTCCCGGCGAACGCCCTCTTCGGTCTCGCCGCCGGGTGGGCGCTGGGGAAGTTCGACTTCCCGGGCCGGAGCCTCCTCGTGACGCTGATCGACCTTCCCTTCGCCGTCTCTCCGGTCGTGGCCGGGCTCGTCCTCGTCCTCCTCTTCGGCCGGACGGGCCTCTTCGGGGAATGGCTGGCGCGGAACGGCCTGAAAATAGTCTTCGCCCCTCCCGGCATCGTCCTGGCCACGCTCTTCGTGACGTTCCCGTTCGTGGCCCGCGAGCTGATCCCCCTCATGCGGGCGTCCGGAAGCGAGGAGGAGGAAGCGGCGAGGGTCCTCGGGGCGGGCTTCTTCCAGACGTTCTTCCGCGTCACCCTCCCGAACGTGAAGTGGGCGCTTTTGTACGGGCTCGTCCTCTGCTCGGCCCGCGCGGTCGGCGAGTTCGGCGCGGTGTCGGTCGTCTCGGGCCACATCCGGGGGAGGACCAACACGCTGCCCCTGGAGGTGGAGATCCTCTACAACGAGTACCAGACGCAGGCCGCCTTCGCGGTCGCGTCGCTCCTGACCGGCCTCGCCCTCGTGGCGCTGGTGGCCAAGGCGGCGGCCCGCCGCTTCTCGCCCGCCGACGCGGGGAAAAGGGAGAACCGATGAGCATCGAGGTCCGCGGCATCGTGAAGAGGTTCGGCTCCTACACGGCGCTCGACGGCGTCAGCCTGGAGGTGGTGCCGGGAGAGCTGGTGGCCCTCCTGGGCCCTTCCGGCTCGGGCAAGACGAGCCTCCTCCGGATCATCGCGGGGCTCGAGCGGCCCGACGCCGGGACCGTCCACTTCCACGGCGAGGACGCCACGGCCCGCGACCCGAAGGACCGCAAGGTCGGATTCGTCTTCCAGCACTACGCCCTCTTCGGCCGGATGACGGTCTTCGAGAACGTGGCGTTCGGGCTCCGGGTGAAGCCCCGCGCCATCCGGCCCTCCGAGGACCGGATCCGGGAGAAGGTCGAGGAGCTCCTCCATCTCGTCCAGCTCGGGTGGATGCAGGATCGCCTCCCGTCGGAGCTCTCCGGCGGGCAGCGCCAGAGGGTCGCCCTCGCCCGCGCGCTGGCCGTCGAGCCGAAGGTCCTCCTCCTCGACGAGCCGTTCGGGTCCCTCGACACGAAGGTGAGGAAGGAGCTGCGCCGCTGGCTCCGCCGCCTCCACGACGAGATCCGCCTGACCAGCCTCTTCGTCACCCACGACCAGGAGGAGGCGCTGGAGGTGGCCGACCGGGTCGTCCTCCTCCACCAGGGCAAGGTCGAGCAGGTCGGGACGCCGGAGGAGATCTTCCGTGCCCCGGCCAGCGCGTTCGTGTCGGAGTTCCTGGAGATCCGGCCGGCCGGAGGTTGACGGACGGTCCGGCGGCTTCTCCGCCATCGGCGGCTCCGTCTTGGCCGTGGTTCATATCTGGACTAACATTCCGATATGAATGCAACTCGTAGGGTCACCGCGAACGTTCCCATCGCCCTGCTCGAGGAGGCGCAGCGCGTGACCGGGAAGGGTCTGACCGACACGCTCGTCCGCGGGCTCGAGCTAGTCCGCCGGACCGCCGCGGCGGAGAAAGGGGCCCGCCTCAAGGGCAAGCTCCATCTGGACATCGACATCGAGACCTCCCGTGAGCGCCCTCGTCGTTGACACGTCGAGCTGGGTCTCGTATTTCGCCGGGCGAGACTCCGGCCTCATCGACGAAGCTCTCGCGGAGGGGCGGGTTCTCCTGCCGCCGGTGGTGGCGGCCGAGTTGATGAGCGGGACTCTTCGCCCGGGGGAGCTTGCTCGACTCGAGGACTTCCTCTCGAATCTCGAACTCTGTCGTCACGACCTTTCGCATTGGTTCCGGGTCGGGAGGCTTCGGGCAGAGCTTCGCCGGATGGGGCTGTCGGTCTCCACTCCGGATGCGCACGTCGCGCAGTGCGCGCTGGACAGCAACGGGCTGCTCCTCACCGAGGATGGGGTCTTCGCAAAGATCGCTCGGGTCGAACGGATCCAGCTGGCGATCGGCTGAGGAGTAA
>CAIMWE010000116.1 GCA_903845115.1 uncultured Acidobacteriota bacterium
ATCCTCCCCTTTCCCGAGGTGGCTCGCGGATTGCAGTCCCTTCGCCGTCCCCGGTGTGAATTCCGGCTTGCTGTCGGCCCACCGGCCGGACCGACAGACGAGGGGGAGTTCTTTCGGGGGGCCCAATCAACAGATGAATCGCGTAGGAGGCAGTTGCATGGTCAGAAGAATCGTCCCGTTCCTGGTCTCGGCGGTCCTGCTCGCGCCGATGGGCGCGGCGCTCGCCGCGGAGCAGCCGAAGCCGCTGTACGTACAGACCATCGAAAAGTATCCCGCGCCCAAGCTCGAGGACGTCGGGGGCCGCGAGTACAAGTTCCTGATCGACCCCGCGAAGACGAAGGGGACCCCCGAGGAAGCGTTCAAGGACATCTGGGGGCAGGTGAAGGCGGCGGCCGCGAAGAACGGCTTCACCGTCACCGAGAAGGAGAAGGGCGCACTCAAGATCGAGCTCTCCACCAAGGAGTACTTCGACACGCCGGAGCAGGCGATCTGGAAGAAGGGCTACCTGATCCGCCTGACCAACCGCTACAAGGACGGCAAGCCCGACACGTCGGTCCAGCTCACCGTCAAGATGATCGCCCCGGACGCCAACGTCGTCCTGTCGGCGGCGCTCTCGGTCACTGGCGGCTCCAAGCCGAAGACCGAGGCCGAGGAGAACATCGGGATCGGCCCGAACGGCCAGCTGCAGGGGGTCGTCGAGAAGGGGTCGAGCGTGACGGTCCCCCTCGCGGACCTCGGGGCGATGACGATCGGCGACTTCGGCAAGTTCGTCCCGGACCTCCTGAAGCTGGGCCTTCCCGAAGGGACGCAGCTCGTCGGGACCAAAGCGCACTCCACCCGCGTCCGTCCGGGGGCGGTGGTCCTGCCCGGGACAGAGCCGTGCGGCGTCTCGATGGAAGCCTGGGCCAAGACCGAGGGCGGGGCTCCCTACCTCTACGACTTCTCCTACGGCTACGGCGATCTCGACTTCTACAAGGTGGCCGAGACCCACGCGGCCGGCGAGAAGTTCCTCCTGAAGGTCTGCCACGGCGAGCTGGCGGCCCTGGCGATGCCCGAGAGCGACAAGTGGGCCGGCTCCAAGGTCCGCAAGCTGATGAACCGCCCTGCCGGGTCCGACCCGGTCGTCACGGCCCCCGTGGTCGTGAAGTCTGCGGAGAAGGCCGCCAAGCCGGCGGAGAAGGCTGAAGCCAAGGCTGCCAAGCCGGTCGCCGGCGACCCTCTCGACGAGAAGTACGGCGTCGCCTCCCAGCCCGCCTACATCAAGCACTACGAGGCCGACAAGAACGGCAAGGTCGTCCTGAACCCCTACCTCCAGGCCGCGACGAAGGACTTCCCGGCGGTCCTCGACGTGAAGATGGCCCCCTACAACTGGGTCATGGACGCGGAGGGCCGCGTCTCGATCACCCCCGAGGCGGCCCACCCGCTCGGCCGGACCTACGAGAAGGGCTTCTACCGCCCCGAGGACAAGTCCAAGCGCAAGCCCGGCACCCGCGAGAACTACGGCCACGTCTCCGCGCTCGGCGGCGCCGCCGGCCGGATCAGCGGCGAGATCCTCTTCGACAAGGACTCCAAGAGCTGGACGATCAACAACAAGTCGGGCCGGTACAGCAAGCACAACCTCGACCGGACGCCCGAGCAGCTGGCCAACGCCGCCGGTCTGATCCGCGAGGTCGTGGACCCGGCCGAGGCGACGTGGGGACCCGTCTTCTACCTGCTCGAGTACTCGTCTCAGGCGATCCAGGACCAGCTCATGAAGAACCCGAACCTCGCGTACGACGACCCCAAGACGAAGAGCCGCCCGCACATCGTCATCATGGCGCCCGCCCCCTCCTCGTTTGGCGGCGAGAAGGACTTCGTGGCCTCCAAGCTGACCCCGTGCGCGCCGGCGCAGGTCACTCCGGCTTCGGCTCCCAAGGCCGTCCCCGCGAAGGCCGACAAGGCCGCGGCCCCGAAGGCCGACAAGGCGGTCCCGGCAGCGGCCGCCATCGAGGTCCCGAAAGTCGACATCGCGGCCCCGGCGGCCGACAAGCCGGCGAAGGCCAAGAAGCCCAAGGCCGCGCAGAACGACGACCCGTCTTGAGCGGGCGGCGAAACGAGCTGACGGAACTAGGAGCCAGATGAACATGAAGAAGATCACCACCATCGTCGCCTTCTCGCTCGCCCTCGGCCTGATCGTCACCGCGCTGCCCGCCCAGGCCCAGACCGGGCTGACCCCCGTCTCCTCGGTCCTGAAGGGGGAGCGGAACTTCCTGAGCGGTTATGACCCGGTCAACGTCGACGGGACGGTCAACGTCGTCATCGAGATCCCCGCCGGGACGACCGCGAAGTACCAGGTCGTCAACGAGACCGGGCTGATCGAGCTGGAGCAGAAGAACGGCAAGCCGCGCTTCGTCCAGTACCTCGGCTACCCCTGCAACTACGGCAACATCCCGCGCTCCGTCCTCCTGAAGAAGAAGGGCGGGGACGGGGACGCGGTGGACGCCCTCGTCCTCGGCCCCTCGGTCCCGACCGGCTCCGTCGTCAAGGGGCGGGCCCTCGGCATCATGCAGCTGACCGACACCGGCGAGAAGGACGACAAGGTCATCGTGGTGATGGAGGGGACGCCCTTCTTCTCCTGCCGGACCCTGTCGGAGCTCGACCGGAAGTTTCCGGGGGTCCTCACGATCCTGCAGACCTGGTTCACGTCGTACAAGGGCGTGGACAAGGACGGAAAGCTTCTCCTCTCCTCGTCCGGCTTCATGGGGCGCTCGGATGCGATCAAGCTGATCGGCGACGCGGTCCTCGACTACGAGAATTCGGTGACCACCGACGCCGACCGCCGCGCGCTCGACGAGAACGGCAATCCGCGGCTCTACCGCTGGCCAGGTGCCAAGAACATCGGCGAGTAGGCTGAGCTGCTCTTCCCACCGAACGACGGTGCGGATCACACCGGGGAAACGGGGGCGAAGGCTCCCGTTTCCCCGCCTTTCGTCTTCCCGAGGCCCTTCATGACGTTCGGGGCCTGGCGTTTCTCCGCGCTTCTCGCGGCGGCCCTCTCGCTGGCCCTTCCGGCTCCCGGAGGGGTCGAGATCGGCGCCGACCCTGCCCCTCCGACGGTCGTCGTCCTCGTCCGGCACGCGGAAAAGAGCTACAGGAACCGCGACTCGGATCTTTCCGGCGTCGGCCGGAAACGGGCCGAGGCGCTCGCCGCCGAGCTCCTTCCGCTCGCCCCCGTGGCCCTCTATGCGTCCAGCATGAAGCGGACCCAGCAGACGCTGGCGCCGCTGGCGGCGTCCCTGCACCTCCCGGTGACGGTCCGCGCGATCGGCGACGAGGAGGCGGTGGCCGCCGAGATCCTCGCCAGGCACAGGGGCGGCCTGGTCGTCGTCTGCGGACATTCCGAGACGCTCACCCGCTTCGTCTCGGCCCTCGGCTGGGAGGGGACCTTCCCGGTCGTGCAAACTTTCGATCGGATCTGGACGGTGACCGTCCCCTCCTCCGGGGACGACGTCTCCCTCTCCGAGCGGGGGCAAGGTTTCGGCCGTCGCTGAGCGGAACCCCGCACGGTGAGTGCGGGAATCCGCACCGCGGCGGGCCCCCTCTCGGGGCCTCGGCTCCCCTATCTCCTTGCAAAGACGTGGATTATGGAATGGGGTGGGGCTGGCCCCTGAATTGCCTATGCACGTCGAGTGGCTCGAGTTCCAGATTCCGTCGTGTTCATGACCCAGGGGCTTCCCTGGGGAGGGTTCATCCGTCGGTCCGGCCCCGCTTCTCGGCGGGTGCCATGTCATCAATTTTGAGGAGAAGTGCATGAAGAAGTCCCTCGTCGCCCCCGTGCTCCTCGCGCTCCTGGCCTTCCCGGCCGCCGCGCAGGACACCAATGTCCAGGCCGCAGCCCAGGAGAAGCGGATCCAGGAGCTCGAGAAGAAGGTCGAGGAGCTCACGAAACAGCAGACGAAGGCCGTAGAGGCCAAGCCGGCAGCCGAGGTGAAGGCCGGGGCGAAGGCGTCCGCTGCCAAGGCGAAGGATCCGGAGATCGAAGGCTTCAGCTACAAACTGACCGGCCGCGCCTTCCTGGACGGCATCTGGTTCAGCGGCAGCGAGAACAAACTGTCTGGCGGGACCATGATAAGGACCGCCCGCCTCGGCTTCGAACTCACCATGGGCCCCAAGTGGTACGCCGAGACCGAGTTCGATTTCACCGGCGGCGTGGTCGGCTACAAGGACATCTTCCTGCAGTACAACGGCCTCCAGAACCAGGTCATCACGGTCGGCCACGCGAAGGCTCCCATGGGGTTCGAGACCTTGATGTCCGACAACAACACCTGGCTCCTGGAACGCTCCTTCGCTGACATCTGGAACCCCTCCCGCCGCATCGGCGTCTACTACACCATCTGGGGCGACCAGTGGTACGCGAAGGCGGGCGTCTTCGGGCAGTCCCTCGACGACACCGTCGCGAACTACAACGACGCGAGCGACGTCGGGTACAAGATCGTCGACAATCAGGGCTACGGAGCGGCGCTCCGCCTCGCGGGGCTCGCGCTGCGTCAGGACGAAACCCACCTCCTCCACCTGGGCGTGGCCGCCGCCTGGTGAACTCCCGCGGCCGGCGCGCCTGGCGTCTATGCGGTGGACTACTCGGGCCGGCCGTCGGTAGGCAAGATCAACGGCGCCAAGTTCCTCAACGCCGGTGTCACCAACGTCAACCACCAGCTCGAGACCGGACTGGAGCTCGCGGGCCAGTGGGGAGCCCTCTCGTTCATGGGTGAGTACCAGTGGATGAGCGTCAAGCGGCGGAGCGCCCCGGACTGGGTCTGGGACTCGACCAACCTGAAGCTGATCCCGGCCACCTCGGCCCAGCGCGCGAACGGCGTCATCAACCACACGTTCTCCACCTGGTACTTCCAGGTCTCCTACGTCCTCAACGGCCAGCGGGAGTACCGCGGCGGCGATTCTTTCGTGTTCAAGAGCGTGACCCCCGCGACGAAGGCAGGTGCCCTCGAGCTCGTGGCCCGTTACGAGGTGGGGAACCAGGACGACCTCACCGACGTCGACCCGGTCAAGGGCGGCGTCGAGAAGATCACGACCCTGGGCGTCACGTACTACCCCCGGAAGAACATCCGCTTCATGGTGAATTACAGCTTCGTGGACAACAACGAGAACGCCATGTGCGCCAAGGGCTACAGCCCCACGGGTGTCAAGATCTACGATCCTCACTTCCAGATCTTCTCGTCTCGCGTCGCGTGGGCCTTCTAGCCGTTCGGAACCGCACCGGGAGGGCCCTTCGAACGGCGAGGGCCCTTCCGGTGGCGCAGCCAGTCGACGACCTGAAGCCGGCGCTCTCTCATCGGGGCCGTGGGCTCGGGTGAGCAACGATAAGTCCTTGAAGCCCTTCCGGGTGGTCTAGGCCGCATCAGGCTGCCGAGAGCGCCCGGAGGGTTCCCGGGGAAGTCCACCATCTCCTCCTTTCTCCTGGCGGGCGCGGCCGTCCGCGCCCGCCCCTTTCTTGCCCGCAGGCAAAGGAAACACGATGGCCAAAGAGATCGAACGCAAGTTCCTGGTGAAGGACGGAGCCTGGGTCCCCCAGGGCGAGGGCATCCACTTCAAGCAGGGCTACCTGAACACTCAGAAGGAGCGGGTCGTGCGTGTCCGCATCGAGGGCGCCAAGGCGAAGCTCACCATCAAGGGCGTGACGACCGGCGTGACCCGATCGGAGTTCGAGTACGCGATCCCCCTGGAGGACGCGTCCGTCCTCCTGGACAACCTCTGCGAGAAGCCGCTGATCGACAAGCACCGGCACAAGGAAGTCCACGGTGGCAAGACCTGGGAGATCGACGTGTTCCACGGCGAAAACCAGGGGCTCGTCGTCGCCGAGATCGAGCTGACGAGCGAGGCGGAAGCTTTCGAGCGGCCGGCGTGGGCCGGGGAAGAGGTCTCGAGCGACCCCCGCTACTTCAACTCCAACCTCCTGAAGAACCCATTCAAGAGCTGGGTCACGGCGTGACTCCCGGGGGCATGATTCTACGGCCGGCTGGGCCGGCCTAGGCGGGGCGACGTCGATGGCAGAGAGCGCTGTCCCCGGCAGGGGTCCCACGCTCCAGGAGCTCCTGGACATGGACAAGATGGTCCTGTCGGCGAAGCCGCGCGCGGCGCAGAGCGTCTCCGAGCGGTGGATGCGGTACCTCGGATTCCCCGGGGGCATCGCCCTCTTCCTCCTGGTCTACTACCTCCCCCCCGGCGCCGGCCTGACCGCGGCGGCGCAGTCCGGCGCGGCGTGCTTCCTGCTCGCCCTGGTCTGGTGGGTCACGGAGCCGTTCCCGACCTACGTCACCTCGCTGGTCCTGATGTTCCTGTTGCTGGTGACTCGGACCTCGGCGGCGAAGCCGATCATGGACGTCCTGGGGATGGAGGTGATCTGGCTCAACCTCCTGGCATTCATCCTGGCCTCGATGCTGGTGAAGACGCGGCTCGCCAAGCGGATGTCGCTGTTCCTCATCGTCAAGTTCGGCCGCAAGGCTTCCTGGGCGCTCATGGCCTTCGTCATCATCCAGCTGGCGCTGGCCCCGCTCATTCCGGCCACCGCCGCCCGCTGCGTGATGACGCTCCCCCTCATGATCGTCGTGGCGAACATCTACGGCTCGAGCGAGGAGCACCCCAACGCCTTCGGCAAGAACATGTTCATGCTGAACCTGGCGGGGATCTCGGTCCTCTCGTCGATCAGCATGACGGGGTCCAGCGCGAACCTGATCGCGGTCGGCTTCATCCAGAGCATGGGTGGCCACCGGGTCTACTACATGGACTGGATGCGCGCGGGCGCCCCGATCGCCATCGTGACGATGCTGATCATGTGGTTCGTCGGCCAGAAGATGATCTTCCGCATTCCGGCGGCGGAGCAGGTCCCCAGCGTGGACGGCGGGCTTCCGCTCATCGAGGCGCAGCACAAGGCGATGGGACCGCTGAGCTTCCAGGAGAAGAAGGCCCTGGCCATCTTCGGCGTGGTCCTCTTCCTCTGGGTCTCGGACATCTTCCACATGCGGTGGTTCGGCGTGGAGATCAGCCCTCCGTTCGCGGCGTTGCTGGGCGCCGTCCTGGTTCTGTTCCCGAGGTGGGGGATCCTCCAGTGGCAGGAGGCCGATATCCCGTGGCACCTCCTGATCTTCAGCGCCGGGGCCTACGCCGGCGGCCTCGCCCTGGACGAGACAGGCGCGGCCGAGTGGGGCGTCCGGGCGCTCTTCGGGGGGATGGACCTGAAGGCGATCCCCTTCGGTGCGGCCTTCACGATCGTCATGGCCGTGATGATGTACAGCCACCTCCTCACGACGTCGAAGACCGTGCGGACGATCATCATGATCCCGATCATCATCACGATGGCGAAGACCCTCGGGTGGGATCCGCTGTCGCTGGCCCTCCCCGCGGCGCTCTGCATCGACTGGGTGGTCGGCCTCCCGATCAGCGGAAAGCCGAACGTCATCCTCTTCTCGACGAACCAGTACTCGGTGATCGACAACTTCAAGTACGGGATGGTGACCTGCACCGTCGGGCTCGTCCTGCTGGTGATCTCGGCGGCGACGTGGTTCCACTGGCTCGGGATCACTCCCTCCTTCTGGGCGATGCCGAAATGAGAGGCGCCGCCGTGAAATCGA